>CALJIY010000415.1 GCA_937973945.1 uncultured Saprospiraceae bacterium
GCAACTACTGTAATATTTGCTTCTGGACTACTTTTTAATATAAAAAACATTTTTTCATACCCAACATGTCCTGCTCCAACAATGAGCATTTTCAAAGTATGCAATTTTAAAAAAATAGGGTATAAAGGATTTTGTTCCATGTTTTTTTTGTAAAGGTATCCTATTTATAATTCTTAATAAGTGCTGCTAGCTCTTCTTGCCGCTCTGGATGTAAATCTACCACCGCACCAATAACAATAATTGCGGGTGCGCCCAATCCCGCTTGCTGTACCTTTTGATGTATATTAGATATTACACCATGTACCAATCTTTCTTTAGGCGTAGAGCCATTTTGAATGACCATGACTGGTGTATTGGCTTGACCTGCTCGTGTAAAGATATCAACAATCTGAGTTAATTTCCGAGTACCCATCAAAATGACTACCGTAGCAGATGATTGTGCTGCTAAGGTTATGTCTTTAGATATTTCCCCACTGCTTGTTGTTCCAGTGATCACCCAGAAACTTTCATTAACCCCTCTACGGGTTAAAGGAATTCCTTGTAGTTCAGGGACAGCAATACAACTAGATATACCTGGCACAACTGCGGTCTCTATTCCAAACGATTCTGCATACACTAACTCTTCGTGTCCTCTACCAAAGATAAATGGATCGCCTCCTTTTAAACGAACAACATGTCCATAAGTAAAAGCATGCTGTACCATCAATAAGTTGATTTCGTCTTGGGTATATCGATGGTTATTCGCTCGCTTACCAACATATATTTTAATTGTGGTCGTAGGAGCCTCTACCAATAATGCAGGATTGCTCAGTGCATCGTATAACACCACATCTGCAGCTTGCAAAGCTTTTAATCCTTTTACCGTGATTAACTCTGGATCACCTGGCCCCGCTCCTACTAGGGTTATTTTTGCTTGTCTCTTCATGCGCTATGCTTTATAATATTGATCCACTACTAATTTATCCCCTCCT
The DNA here is from genome assembly GCA_937973945.1 of uncultured Saprospiraceae bacterium. Classification (GTDB taxonomy): domain Bacteria; phylum Bacteroidota; class Bacteroidia; order Chitinophagales; family Saprospiraceae; genus JAFMDF01. The sequence goes on from CALJIY010000415.1 coordinate 972, forward strand.
GCTGCTTCTAACTGCTGCATCCTAACCGCAACGACCTGTTTAAAGAACACATCAGCTTGCGTTAAATAAGCAGCAGCAAATTCTGCTGACGGTTCATTTTTTCTAATCTGCAAAACCAACTCTTTGAAAGAAGAAAAAGCAGCTAATGGAAATTTTCCATTTTCTATATAGTTGGTATCAAAGTCTTCGATTATTCCTTTGTGGGTATTACACTTTACATCCGCACTTAACAACAAAGCTTTAGCACCAACAATCATAGACGTATAGCTATTGTAAATACTATCTGCATATACCTTTTCCGCTACTCCATTTTTTGCTGCTTCTAATCGATCCTTAGCATCATTGATAATCGTCGCTACCATATCCAAGGCAACACCCGCACATTCGCCAACACCAATCTCTTGGACATACTCTTTATTCTGTCCCCAATCAAATAAAAACTCCTGTCCTAAATCTTTTATATCTGCCAACTCTTTCAATAAATCATAAAAATAGCGCTTTCCTTGGCTATAATAATAATCGTTAAAATATTGGAAGTCGCCACTATTTTCTTCATAGTCTGCCAAGATATACCGTACTACATCTGGCACTTTTCTAGTAGGAACTTTGATGACTCTTTCTGCCACAAAACCTTTCCCATTTTCATCAACACCGCCACCCATTACAATTTGCATCGCAGGAAATACTAATGGGCCTCGCTTAATCGAACTCCCATGAAACCCAATATTCGCAGCCATGTGTTGCCCACAAGAATTCATACAGCCACTTAACTTTATTTTAATATCTCTTTCATTCACCAAGTGCGGATATTCTTCTCTTAATACTTCCTCCAATTTGGTCGCCAAACCCGTACTATTCGTGACACCCAATGCACAAGTATCCGTACCTGGACAAGCGGTAATATCCATGATCGTATCAAAGCCAGGTTCTGCCAATTTGATCTTATTCAATTCATTGAATAAGTGCGGCAAGTGTTCCTTTCTAACGAATCTTAATAAGAAACCTTGATTCACCGTAATTCGAATATCATCCGCTGCATAGTCTTTGACGATAGCTGCGAATGTTCTAGCTTCTGGCGCTTTAATATCGCCAAGTGCTACTCTTAATTGTACCGCATACCAGCCTTTTTGCTTTTGCTCATACACATTACTCGTTACCCAAGCATCATATTTCTTAGGATCATGTGGCGTTTGTGTCGGTGCATCTTTTGCAACAGGAGGAGTCGCTTCCACTACAGCATTTCGGTCTATCTTATAGCTTTGATTCGCGATAGCTTTTCTTTCTTGCTCTACCAATTCCATAAATCCTTCCAAGCCTAATTTCTTGACTAAGAATTTCATTCTTGCCTTATGTCGCTTCTCTCTTTCTCCATGTCGATCAAATACTCGAATAGCTGCTTCCATAAAAGGAATAATATGATCTTCATGCAAGAATTCGTAAGCAACAGGCGCAACTATTGACTGTGCTCCCAAACCTCCACCAATCACTACTTTAAAGCCTCGCTCCCCATCTTGTATTCTAGGAATAAAACCAAAGTCATGGAAATAAGTATACGCCGAATCTTTATCACTAGAAGAAAAAGCAGGCTTTATCTTCCGCCCCATATCCTGGCAAATAGCGTTTCTTAAAAAATACTCGTATACACTTTGTACATAAGGTGACACATCGAACAACTCATCTGGGTCAACCCCTGCATTCGCAGAAGCGGTCAAGTTACGAACTGTATTTCCACAAGCCTCTCTAGCTGTCACATCTACCTCTCCTATTGCCGCCCATACCTTTGGGGAGTCTTCCAATTTCACAAAATGAAATTGAATATTTTGTCGAGTAGTTAAATGCAGATTACCAGTAGCATATTTTTCTGATGCATCTGCTAATCGAACTAATTGTGCACAAGTCAATTTTCCAAAAGGAATCTTCGTTCTAAACATCTGCACACCCGTCTGCCGCTGACCATACACCCCTCTTGTCAATCTATAATGACGAAAACGTTCTTCGTCCATCGTCCCTTCTTTGAAGGCGGTAATATTATTTTGTAATTCAAGGATGTCTTTCGCTACAACATCACTTACTTTGCTTAAATCTAAAGTATTACTCATAATTTATTTCGTTCATTTTAAACACTAATAAAACAAAAAAGCCTTCCTAATAGCTTTAGCTTTAGAAAGGCTTTTCTCTTTAAATAGAATATTCAGTTATACTACTTAAATAAGAATTGGAGCACATTCCAATGCTGGATCTATTTCTTGACAACAGCAACAACAAATAAAATGGCTCATCTCTGGTCGATATTTTTGATTTGTAAAATTTAGTGAAAGGCATAAAAAATCACCTTACACCAACTACTATCTTATGCAAAAGAACACACAAATCAGACCAGATGCAACTTATTTTATAATAATTTTAATATGAAAAAAGGAACATATTTTATAACTTAAAAACTTTACTTTAAATCTATGTTTGTTCAAATCTTGTTCTTAATTATTTGATAATCAAT
>CALJIY010000416.1 GCA_937973945.1 uncultured Saprospiraceae bacterium
AACTATTAATAAGAAACAACCTACTCTTGACAAAATCACTCTTAAATCTATTATTAGTTATTGGCATTGCGATTTGCCTGAATGTACTCAGCTGCAATGTATCTTCTTATTTTGATTTGACGGAAGAAAAACGATTTACCATCACCCAACCAACGGAACGCTTATTGGAAAAATTGGATGAGGTCGTATATGTACAAGTATTATTGGATGGGGAGTTTCCAGCAGGATTTAAGCGATTGCAAAAAGCGACCAATGATATTTTGAATGATTTTCGATCGGTATCAGGCTATATCGAATATGAGTTTGAAGACCCTGCTAGGGGCACTACAGAAGAAATAAATGCCAGACGAGCCCAATTGAAAAAGGATGGGATTCGAGCTAAGAATTTATTAATAGAAGGCAATGATGAGCGGAAGCAAGTTTTAATTTATCCCTATGCCATTGTTCATTATAAAGGTAGAAGTCTGCCTGTAGATATTTTGGGGGAAGATGTACCAGGCGTTCCTTCAGAGGTAGCCTTGAATAATTCCATTGGCTTATTAGAATACAAATTAGCCAATGCAATACAAAAGTTGCAAATTACTCGTAAGCCTGCTATTGCTTTTACCACAGGACATCAAGAATTATCGCCTATTGAAGTGCGAGATATTTCCGAAACTTTATTACCTTATTATGATATTGGATTTCTGAATTTGGATAGTGTAGTGCATGTTCATCCAGATATTGAAGTATTAATCGTTGCGAAACCCAGAGCACCTTTTAGTGAAAAAGATAAATTTAAAATTGATCAATATGTGATGAATGGAGGGAAGGTGATGTGGTTAATAGATGCTTTGAATGTGCACTTAGATTCCCTTCGTGCGGCGAATCAGTATGTGCCTATTCCTTATACAGAAGATATATTAAATTTAGAAGATATTTTATTTAACTATGGTGCTAGAGTCAATACAAATTTAGCACTAGATTTAAAGAATTCTAGAATTCCTCAAGTAGTGGATGAGAGAGGAACACCAGTATTAGTACCTTGGTTTTATCATTTGGTGGCCACGCCAAATCAGGATCATCCGATTACCAAGAGTTTAGGTTTAGTCAATTTGTTATTCGCAAATACAGTAGATTCTTTAAGGACGAAGACGGCCATAAAAAAAACCTTTATATTAGAAACCTCTCCTAATAGTCGCTTGCAATACTTTCCAATGCGACTAAATTTTGAAATACTTAAATATAAACCAGACCCAAAGCAATTTGACAAAGGTAAATTGCCTCTAGCTTTATTATTGGAAGGAGAATTTAGGGCGCACTATGAAAATAGGGCCACCCCGAATGTCTTAGAAGCATGGAAACAAGTAGGGCAAGAATTTAAGACCATCAGTACACCGACAAAAATGTTAGTAGTAGCAGATGGAGATATTATTAGGAATCCAGCAGATCCAAAAACCAATAACTTTGGGCCATTGGGATATAATCGCTATGAGAAATTTCAATTTGCGAATAAAGATTTTCTTATTAATGCTATTGAATATCTTATTGATGAGGAAGGCGTCATTGCCGCTCGATCTAAAGAAGTCAAATTACGCTTGTTAGATCATGTAAAAGCAGAACAAGAAAAGACTAAATGGCAGTTGATTAATATAGGTTTTCCGATCATCTTTTTATTATTATTTGCGTGGAGCTATAATTTTTTAAGAAAACGACGGTATACTAATTAATTATTATCTAACATAACAATAATATATAATACAGTAAAAAAAACCTATTTTAGATATAAACATTAGTTTTTATGAATTGTCTTAGAAATATTAGCCTTTCCTGTCACAGATCGCCTATATTCTGTTAGATTTTTCCCACCTATAAAAGGCATGTTTTTTGGTGCATGTACCTATATATTATTGAAGTTGTTATAAATACTTGTTCCCAAATGATTAACACTTAAGAACAAGTCTTAAAAAAGTAAGAATTGTCAATAGTATAAACTCCTACCTAATGATCTTAGAGAGACTTATTAATACATTTAATATAGTCCAAAAACGGTTACTAAAACTGTTGCGCTATAGAATAAAGATCCGAAACCAACATGCCTATACAACAATTAATTGGTATCTATTTATTTTTACGTAAAACAACCATCTACTTCTTGCGAGATATTATGCAAGAAGTTGACAGTCATACAGAGCAAATAAAAATACGGTTTGTATTACAATTGTGTTTACTATTCTTAGTATTTACCAGTCTCATATCTTATACGATCTTTCTTATATCTCCCTACGCTTTTTTTGCCATCATTATATTTTGGTTAATTAATATAGCCACACCATTTATTATAAAATACACCAATTCGGTATATTTCCCTGCTAAAATATTTTTATTTGCCGCTTTTATTTGTTCGGCTCACATTCATGTTGTAGTCGGCATTCCAGAAGGACTAGGACCTGTTCTGTGGTATTTAATCATTATTTTATCTGCGAGTTTTATACTAGGAAAGAAATGGGGATTGTTTTATACCTTGCTTTCCATTGGTATGATTGGTTTATTAAATACGACGACTTATTTGGAAATTCCATTATTTGGGATGAATGAGCAAAAAGGATTAAATAGACTATTGATGTTGCCGCTAAGAATAGGGGTCCCGATGATCTTTTTATATGTGGTCATTCGGGAATTTATAGCTGGCAAAGCATTAGCAGAAGAAAAAAGTCAACGGCTTATTACGCGCCAAAAAATGCTAACGAATAAGATTGCTGAACGAGAATTGGCCTATAGGAATTTAGTGGAAGAGGTGGAGGATGTGATTTATGAAGTGGATAGAATAGGCCATTTTATTTTTATAAATAATGCAGGAGTCAATACGCTAGGTTGTTCAAAAGAAGAATTATTAAAAAAGTCTATCTATGATTTTATAGTACCAGAAGATCAGAATGCGGTACGACAGTTTTATAGAATGCAAAAGCAAAAACACATTAGTTCGACTTATCATCAAATTCAAATACAAACTCAATCAGGGGAAATAATATGGGTCGGACAAAGAACTAAAATGATATTTGATGAAAAGGGTAGCTTAGTGAAATCTCTTTGTGTAGGTAGAAATATTTCTGTGCAAAAAGAAATTGATGTCATGCTTGAAAAAGCTAGAGATGAGGCCATACAGCAGAATAAAATGAAAACCAATTTTATGTCTGCGATGAGTCATGAACTCAAAACCCCTTTGAATGCCGTAGTTGCATTAGGGCATGGATTATTAGAAGATGATTTAAAAACTGAACAGAAAAAAGATATAGAGACTATTCTTTTTTCTGCTAATAATCTTGTTGGTATTGTCAATGATTTATTGGATTATAACTTAATAGAAGCTGGTCAGGTACAATTGAAACGAAGGCCATTTGATTTGATAGAAACTGTTAACAAGACCGTACACTTGAATCAACAACTCATTAAAGATAAAGCAGTAAGTATTCGATGGGATAGTAAAGCAGCTATTACGAGCAAACTGATAGGAGATGAAGGACGCTTAGTACAGATCTTAAACAATTTACTACGAAATGCGACAAAGTTTACAAGAGAAGGGACTATTGATTTGTTCATCAAACAGACTTTAGAAACAGATAAGTTTGTGGATCTTTACTTCGAAGTAAAGGATACTGGAATAGGTATTGAAGCGTCGAAACTAGATCAAATTTTTGAACGATTTACCCAGATTGATAGTACGCTATCAAGAGCATATGGAGGAACGGGATTAGGCTTGTCAATTGTCAAACAATTGCTTCACCAAATGGGGAGTACCATTCAAGTAAAAAGTAAATTTGGAGAAGGCTCTTCTTTCTTTTTTACACTTAAACTTCCTAAACAAAAAGAACTTGTTAAAGAGAAAAAAAGAGAACCCATTATCTCAAAAAGGGATGACTTAGCAGGTCTACAGGTCTTATTGGTAGAGGATAATAAAATCAATCAATTAGTAACAAAAAAGATTTTATTAAAGTGGAAGGTAAAGGTAGACATAGCTGAAAATGGTCAAATTGGTGTTGATAAATTTAACCAAAACCATTATGACCTGATCCTAATGGATTTAGAAATGCCTGTTCTAAATGGCTTTGATGCCACCCAACAAATACGCACTATAGAAGATGCTGATGATTGTTCGATTCCTATTATTGCTGTAACTGCCTCGGCGGTAACAGATATAATTCGTCAATTGGAGGCGTATCAGTTTACAGACTTGGTAATGAAACCATTTGAACCTAAAGAATTATATGCTAAAATGTTGAAGTACTGCTCGGAGACAAATGAAGTTCTAAAACATTGAGCAATCAGAATATTCCTATAATACTTTGGAATTGACGGAAGCAAGACTTAAGATATTGATGATGAGTTTCTAGCATCAGGTTCACTTTTAAAGAAATAAGCCTACCTAAGCTGCCTCTATGAGGCATTCGCTATAATTTTCTATAATTTATTAGCTCGAATCTGTTGATAAACCTATAAATTTGTCAATGATAAGGAAGTTGTTTAAGATTTAAACAATTTTATCGAGTACAAATCCTTTTTCCAAGCCTTATAGTGGTGTAGATGGTACTATAAAGTATCTACACGGCAACTTATTAAAGTATAATCTTTACAATCATATGGAAAAAAATTACACTGACTTCGATGCAATTAATTTTGCAGAGGATCCCTCTTTTGTCAGATGGATTCGCCATAAAACCCCTGATGCTGTAAAGTTTTGGGAGAAATGGCAGCAGGAACACCCTGAGAAACAAGCAATTGTAAAAGAAGCTAAGATATTGGTCCAAGCGATCAATATTAAAGAAACAACCCCTTCTGAAGCGCGAATTAATCAATTGTGGAATAAAATTGATGCTGCAACAGCAGAAGAACAAATGCCTGTTAAAAAAGAGGCTACAGTAAAATCTTTACGTCTAATGCGTTGGATCGCTTATGCGGCGGCGGCATGTGTGGCAGGGCTATTGTTCTTTCAAGTATATAATCCTGCTACGACTGTACAAATTGGAAATGGACAGCATCTAGCGCATCAACTACCAGATCAATCTCAGATAGAGTTGAATGCAGATTCAAAGATCACCTATAAAGCAAAAGATTGGTCAACAGAACGGATAGTGAACTTAGAAGGGGAAGCTTTCTTTGAAGTAGAAAAAGGAGCCTCGTTTAAAGTAGTTACCGCAAATGGCACAGTAGAAGTTTTGGGAACAAGTTTTAATGTAAATGCAAGAGACGGAAACTTGATCGTAGATTGTAAAACAGGAAAGGTACAGGTAAGTGCCAAAGGAGATAAAGAAATATTAACGCCAGGTAAAGGGACAAAGTTAAATGCAGCTAGGACGGAACTAGTCGACGTCTATGTTTCAGATATTGCTCAACAAGAAGGCTGGAGAAATGGACAATTTTATTTTGAAAATACTTCCCTACAGACAGTTGTTCAAGAATTAGAACGTCAATTCGATGTAACAATTAAAGTAGATCAAGACTTAGTTAATAAGGTAGGAAACTATTCTTTCAAAGGAGATTTATCGGAAGCTTTAGAAGATGTAACATATCAATTAAATGCTGCCTCGATTATTAATGGCCGTACAGTGGAATTGAAAAAGAAATAATCGATCGTAAAAATAAGAAAGTGGCTTACTGCTTCTTTCGGACCAAAAGGTTTGACTTCATTGTCAAGCCTTTTAGTAACGAGCAAAGAATAAGTAGTGCATTTCGACGAGTTTATTTTGGTTCTAGTTTTATTTTAAAAGAAGGAGTATTGTTGATACTATGACTTATTTTAAAGTAAAAATAGGAGCAAAAGAGACCGTCCAAATGCGTTAGTTATTTTTTACTCGTTATTTAGTGTGTACAACAATTCTCGAAGAAAATATAATACATGAAGCATATCCTTATTTTGATATTTTGTTTAGGGGTATCTATTGGAGGTTTCTGTCAAGCAGAGACCTTGCTAGTGAATGAGACATTTGATCATGTTTCCATTGAAAAAGTATTTAAAGTATTAAAAAAGCGATATGGCCTTAAAGTAGCATACGATTATCAAGCTGTTGCAGCTATTACGATTAGTACACACATAGAAGGAGAAACTTTAGAAAGTGCATTAGGATTAATTTTTTCCAATACAGGTTTAGAGTACCAATTGAAGAGTAATCGCTTACTCGTACGAAGTATGCCTTCCGAAATTTCTACGACCAATACAACTTCCTTAAAGAAAAAATATCATTTTAAAGGGACAATCATTGATAGCCAAACTAATAAACCATTAGAATTTGCGACGGTTTCCATAGTTGGAGAAGACAAAGGAACGGACACGGATAGGAACGGACAATTCCGTTTAAGCCTTAGTACTTCAAAGAAATCGGGTCAATTACTTGTTCAATATTTAGGATACCTGCCGCAGACTATTGATTGGGATGCCAATAGTGATTTAAGAAAAATAAAGATTGTTCTAGAACCCAAACCGCTAGATTTTGAAGAGATAACGATTACGGATCGCTTACCTACCATAGGGGCAGAACAGAAAGATGGGGCTATACAAATGAATGCCTCTAAGCTCAATACCCTTCCTTCTTTTGTTGGAGGGGCAGACATGTTTAGAAGTATTCAATTATTGCCAGGAGTCAGTGCAGACGATGATTTATCCGCTGAATTAAGGATACGTGGGGGGAATGGAGACGAAAATATGGTGATTTTAGATGGGATTACTTTATACAAAGTGGATCACTATTTCGGTATATTTAGTGCTATTAACAGTAGCCTAGTCGATCAAGTAAATGTATATAAAAATGCCTTTCCGGTGGAGTATGGAGGAAGAACTTCAGGCGTTGTAGAATTTTCAACTAATGAAATAGAGCGACCAAAGATTGGTGGGGGCGTGGAGGCTAATTTGTTAACTTCTAACGCCTATTTAGAATTGCCTTTAGCTCCAAACATGAATATTTTATTAGGAGGTAGAATTACTAATAAAAATGTTGCGGATACGGAGTTGTTTAGTTTATTAGATCAAAATATGCGCACGCCTACGAACAACAACAATGACAATAATAACAACAACAATAACAATTCAATTTCTCCTAACACCGTATCTAGAAATTCGATAATAGCATACGAACCAGATTTTAGTTTTTACGATTTTAATATTAAGTCGACCTGGAATGTACTACCGACTACTCGGCTTACGGCTAGTTATTTTCAAGGGTATGATGAGTTTAATTATGACTATACTCAATTATTTACAGTTGGTGCTTCAAGGAGAAGGCAGACGAGAAATGAAGAAACCTATGAAGAGGTAGGGAGTTGGCAAAACAGAGGCTGGAGTATTCAAGCGCAACATACATGGGCGGAAAACTTGCAAAGCAACTTGACAACATCCTATTCAGGATTTGAAGAAAATCAAACAATAAATACTTCTTTAATTTCAGGCGAATTAAGAAGAGATCCAAGAACAGATAATGTTTCTATCATTCCTAGTTCAATAGATACGATTTACAGGAAAAATAATAATTACAATGAAGTACAGGGCTTGGATTTAAATTTTAAAAATGAATGGCATATTAGTGAGCAAGAAGAATTAACCTTTGGTTATAATTTCATTCAAAATGAAGTAGTTTACGATTTGGAGGTAGATGATAAAACCATACTTACTGGATCGCCTACTACAGAGCAACATGCCTTGTATGCACAATATAGAGTTAAGTTGTTAGACGATAAACTTCAGATGAGTGTAGGTTTAAGAGGTACGAATTATTCTTCTTATGAAAAAAACTATTTTTCTCCAAGATTGATGCTTAATTATCAAGCCACAAAAGCAATTAGACTAAAGGCTTCTTGGAGCCAATACAATCAATTTTTACGAAGAGCTTATTATGAAGATCGCTTTGGACGTAGTAATGAATTTTATGCGATGGCGGATAAAGATGATTTCCCCATTTCTCAGTCCAAGAACTGGATGACTGGCTTCAATTATAGAAATGATTTCTTCGAGGTAGATGTAGAATTATATCAAAAGAATACAACAGGAATCTTAGAGTATGCACTTCCCGAGATTGGCTTAGATGCTGATAGGAATACTAGGATACCTGAATATGAATTATTTAGTGGAAATAGAGCGACCAAAGGGCTGGATGTTTTATTGAAAAAAACAAGCAAAAATTATGTTGGCTGGATTGCCTATACTTTAAGTGAGACAACGAATAGTTTTAAGGAAATAAAAAGAGGAGAACCTTACCCTTCTAGGGATGATCGTCGACACCAGCTAAAATGGGTCAACCAATATCGCTACAAACAATTTGATTTTTCTGCGACCTATATTTATAGTAGTGGTAAACCCTATACGGACCTGTCTCAATTTACAGAAAACTTAGCAGATAGAAGAGAAACGGATATACTAAATAGCTATCTTGAAAGCTATCAGCGCATTGATATTGGCTTAAATTATCGTTTTAAATTAGGAACGGCGGAAGGAAAAATTGGAGTATCGATCTTCAATCTATTGAATAGGAAAAATGTAAAATATCGCCAATTTGTATTATCAGTTAGAGATTTAGAAAATACAGGAAATGGGCAAAATCAACCACTCAATACGGTACTAGGCACCGAATTGCAAATGCTAGATCGGACACCTAATATTAGTGTGTCTTTGAAATTCTAGGTTTGGAGCTTTGGAGCTTTTGGTGGCTTTCGCCACTTTTTTAATGAACACGGAGGCACAGAGACACTGAGTTTGCTTATTTGAAGTAACGCACTGGATGTTGAATTGAACCTGCCTTCCGAGGAACGCAGGCAGGCACGGAGGCTCTGAGCACACAGAGCTATAGGGATTTCATTCTGTTCGCTCTGCGCCAAGCATCTTTTCAAAGAATTTTGTGTGGAGCATGTGTTCAAATAAAAACTTAAAGTGCGCACCTCTATAAAAATCTCCGTGCCTCTGCGCCTCCGTGTTCCCAATTGTCAACATCTCATACTTCTCCGTATCTCCCTCAACAGGAATCCAACTCCACTAAATAAGTTTCCAATTCAATTTGTTTCTTAGTAACCGTAGTAGGCGTATCAATTAAATCAAATAATAGATCGGCTGCTGCTTTTCCTACAAAATGGCCGGAGTGTTTGATATAAGTGATTTTAGGATAGAGATAATAGGGGAGATTTCCATTACTGATACTGATCACTGCAATATCTTCTGGAATACTTAAATTTTGTTCATGAATAATTTGGATGACACCAGCCAATACTTCATCCGTCATAGTAAAGATGGCATCAGGAATTTCTGTTTGTAAGAGTAAAGCGAACTGGTGTTTAACTTCTTCGATCGTATTTCCATGAAAACATAAATGGCTATAAAAAGGTAGCTGATGCTTTTCAAGTGCCGCTTTAAAACCAGCTTTTCTTTGTTGAGTCATCGTCAAATTATTACTACCAAATCCGCCTGCTATTTTTTTATAATTTTTCTTCGCTAGATGATTAATGGCCGTATAAGAAGCCATAAAATCATCAATGTCTACAGTAGCATTATTCGTATCTCTTATCACCTTATCTAGGTAGACGACAGGAGTTCTTTCTTGGGTAAAAGCATCAAAGTGATCCAGTGTGAGCGTTTCTCGTGATAAGCAGACCAATAGACCATCTACGCCAAAACTTTGACAAACCAAGGCACATTCTCTCTCTTTCTCAAAAGATTCATTGGATTGAAAAATAATGAGGTTATACCCATTCTTTTTTGTAATGAGTTCTATTGATTTTATCATGTCTGGAAAAAAGAACATACTCATATCAGGTAAGATTAAGCCAATGAGTTTACTCTTTCGTTGTCGAAAATTAATCGCTTGATAATTAGGATAATAACCAAGGTCTTTGGCAACTTGCTGGACCTTCGCTTTCATAGCAGCGCCAATGTCTGGATGATCTTTTAATGCACGTGAGACTGTTGAAGGATTGACCCCTAATAACTTGGCAATATCCTTAATCGTAATTCGACTCATTCAATAAAAATTGGTAAAAAGTAGGAGAAAGCTTAAAGATAAGGAATAAAAGTTATTAACCGCATACGTTTGCGCAAACGATTGTGTAGAGTGGGTGGCAAAATAAAAAAGGTTTATATTTCTAATTGAAAAATAAACCTTATAATTTTAAGTAATCTAAGAAATATAATACTTCTTAGATTACTATCTATACCATGATAGTATTTTAAGAAGTATTGTATGAAACTAAAGGTTGGCAAGGACTACTCTATTGAGTAGTCCTTCTTTCTTTTGTAAATGATTCTTTGAATAAAGGACTAATCAAAGAATAGGAATTGTTATTCAATCTCCACGATCATTTCTATTTCCACAGCAATATTTCTAGGCAAAGAATACATACCTACAGCAGCCCTAGCATGCTTACCTCGCTCTCCAAAAACTTCTACCATTAGATCAGAAAAGCCGTTAATGACCTCTGGATGATCTGTAAAATCTGCAGTTGAATTGACCATACCTAAAACCTTTACAATTCTTTTCACTCTATTCAAATCACCAATAGCTGCTTTTAATGCACCTAGTTGTATTATGCCTGATCGTCTGGCTGCCGCATAGCCTTCTTTGACGCTTAGGTCTTTCCCAACTTTACCAGTGATATAGGTACCGTCTTCTTTTTTAGGACCTTTACCAGCTAAAAAAACTAGATTATCACTTGTGGTCACAGCATTAACATAGTTGGCAATGGGAGCAGAAGGTGTTGGTAGGGTAATCCCTAAGTTTTTTAAATTTTCTTCCACATCTTCTCTTTCTGTCCATTTTATTACTTCGCGAGATTCCGTTTTGATAATGGTTGTTTTGCCATTTTCATCTTGAAAGATTTGCACTTGATCATTCTGGTTTCCTGTATCTTTTTCTTCTAATTCAATTACTTTATCTCCTTCTATTTTAATAGTCTTTGTTCGTGTCATTGCCCCTTTCTTTGCTTTTTTATCGCCCTTCATCTCAATGATACGAACTTCTTGATCCTGACCATCTTTGTCAATCCCATGTTCCTTGAGTAATTCCTCAATATCCGTGTCCTTATCTCCTTTGATTTTGATAATTTTTATTTCTTTTGTGCCACCTTCATCAAGTGATATATCATGTTCTTTTAGGAGTGCATCAATATCAATATCTTCTTCTGAATCTGTTGTTTTGATAATACGCACTTCTTTTTTCTTCGATTTTCTCACAGTCTTATTCATGTTTCCATCCTCATCTATTTCTATTTCTACTTCTATATCTCCTTTTTCTCCTTCTAGACCATGTTCTTTTAATAAGTCTTTCATCTCTTTTCCATCGGTATCGAAGGTGTATTCCATCTCTACATCAATAGATTTCCCATCTTTTTTTGCCTTCTTTAAGAGTTTCTCAATGGCCTCCTCAGAGGCATCTTCTCCTGTTAATTCCATTTTTTCGACCCTTGTATTCCCTTGTTTGTCGACTTTTTTTGTTGTTATAATAACTTTTCGACTTTCTTGCGCTTGTGCTTGCGCTTGCATGATGTTATAAGAAGTAGGGCCTAAAAGCATAGCAATTAGCACACATAGACGGATACAATTTGATTTGACAGTTAAGGCTACCATATTTTTTGTAAGTTTGTTGATATTAGATATAATTACTAATTAAATGTTAGTAAAGAATAAATATTTTTAAAATAGTGTTTCTACAAAAATAACTCATAAAAATTAATACCACTTTCACATTCTGGTTAAAATCCTGTTAAGTAAGTCCGAAAAAGTAGGTTTAATTTAAAAATGAGATTATTTTTTACAAAAAAATCAAAAAAAATCTGACCCCTTAATTAAAGTAAATAAATGAAGGAAAATGCAATATGGGCGATTGTGGGTTTAATGGGAGCTGCGTTGTTGGCGATCATCTTATTGCAAGCATATTGGATCAATGGAGCGATTACCTTAAATGAATCTCAATTTGATAAGCAGATCCATGAAGCTCTAACTAGAGTGGCTACTGGACTCAAAGAATTTGAAGATGAAGAGTTAGATAGCAAAAAACCAATATCTAGAGGGGGATTATCCATGACAATGGCGGGATCTAGCCTATTAAAATCTGATGATTTAATTATTTCGAAGGGTTTTGAAGTATCGGGCTTACAACAAGATGAGACCGCTAAAATGAATGCAAAACTCATTCAAGAACTATACAAAACTAGGAAACCAGAGCGAATAGAGGATCGGATAGACAGGAAGTATTTAAGAGACTACTTGGATAGAGAGCTAAAAAATCGAGGCATCAATATTGGATATGAATATGGTGTCTTATCTAATTTTACCAATCAATTTGAGATACAAAATGGACATTATTTAATTTCTGGATTCTCTGAAGAAGAGGTAACAGAAATGCCAGAGGATAATAATAGTGTCCTGCGTAAATCAGAGTATGAAGTAGATTTATTTACAACGGATATCAATTCGCCAGGAAAATTGGTGGTTTATTTTCCACAAAAGTCAAGTATTGTATGGGGCGGAAATGTATGGCGGACTTTGATTGCTGCTTTTATTTCTACCCTTATTGTTCTATGTTGTTTTCTCTACACGGTAAAGGTCATATTTACTCAGAAAAAGTTGTCAGAGATGAAGACGGACTTTATCAATAACATGACCCATGAGTTTAAAACGCCTATTGCTACCATTTCTCTAGCTGCAGATTCTATTACGAACCCTACGATCCTGAGTAACGAAGATAAAATAAAGCGTTTTGCCAAGATTATTAAGCAAGAGAACAAACGAATGAACAATCAGGTGGAGAAAGTGCTTCAAATGGCGTCTTTAGATAAAGAAGACTTTGATTTGAATGTCACTTCGCTTAATTTACATGAAATCATTGAGCAAGCAGCTACGAACGCTAGACTACAAGTCGAACGAAAAGAGGGGGAAGTAACGACAGATCTAAAGGCCAAAGACGCTTATATAGAGGGAGATTTGACCCATATTTCTAACATTATTAACAATTTATTGGATAATGCTAATAAATATTCTCCTGAAAAACCAAAAATTTCTGTTCATACACGCAATGTAAGAGGCGGTGTGGAAGTTATTGTAAGTGATCATGGAATTGGAATGAATAAAGAGGCACTAAAACATATATTTGATAAATTTTATCGAGTCCATACAGGAAATTTACATGATGTAAAAGGATTTGGACTAGGTTTAAGTTATGTTAAAGCGATGATGGTGGCCCATAAAGGACAAATAAATGTAAAAAGTGAGCTTGGAAAAGGTAGTACCTTTATACTAACCTTTTCTAAAAAGTTCCGAAAAACTGCTTAGATATTCTATAAGGAACGAGGAATAAACGTCGTTTCTAAACTACTTATAGACGTTGTTTTAAAATAAATTGATGCATTGATTGCAAGTTTTAATACTTCAACTTTTAATTGCAGCATACATGATTAAACAACTTCATATTATTAATTTGCTTTTCTAAAGAAAACACAAAACCAATGACGCCAACCAATAACAAAATTTTATTAGTAGAGGACGATCAGAATTTTGGAGATGTTTTGAGGTCTTATCTTGAAATGAACGATTTTGATGTAACCTTAGCCACTGATGGTGTGGCAGGGTGGGACAGCTTCCGCAAAGGGAAGTTTGATCTATGCATCTTTGATGTCATGATGCCTAAGAAAGATGGTTTTACTTTAGCAAAAGAAGTTAGAGAACAAGATCAAGAAATGCCTATTATCTTTCTGACTGCCAAAACGATGAAAGACGATGTACTAAAAGGCTTCAAATTAGGAGCTGATGATTATATCACTAAACCCTTCAATTCTGAAGAACTTTTACTTAGAATTCAAGCTATACTGAAGAGAAGTCAGCAAAAAGCGGACCCACGAGAAGAAATAAAAGAATTTAATATAGGGTTATATCATTTCAATTTTCCTTTGCGGATTTTGACTTTTAATGGCCCACAAGGAGAAGAAAAGGATAAATTATCGCCGAAAGAAGCGCAGTTATTAAGAATGTTCTGCATGTATATGAATGATATTCTTCCACGTTCCGAAGCTTTGACGAAGATTTGGGGAGAAGATAATTACTTCACAGCTAGAAGTATGGACGTCTTCGTAACCAAGTTAAGAAAGTACTTAAAAGGAGATGCCAACATAGAAATTGTGAACATCCATGGCAATGGCTTTCAGTTGCTAGTAAGAACAGAAGAGGAAGCTTAGATTCTTCCTTTACATTAGGCTACAAAAAGAGCGAGATCAAGTTATTTGATCTCGCTTTTTTTGTTTAAATTAAAATGATAAAGAACGTCGTTTGTATTGTGCATATTCCTTATGGAATTCTTTATCTTTGGCAACGCTATTTATTATACCTAATTCTGAAAAGATATAATTCAAGCAAAATAGTAAATCGAATTTAAAACTACTACTGTCAACATGTAATAGTCAACGTATAGGCGGGTTGGCTAGTCCAAAAACTGTTTGACCGGAGGGAGTTTTTTTGGACTAGAATTTTTGGTTCTTTTTTTTCAATGAAAAAAGAACATTCATAAAATATACATCTAGCTTCGATGATTTATTCTGTTTATAGTTCAAAATACCTTACATAAATGTCCAATCAATCATTCAAAGTAGTAGGCGGTAAAAAATTAAAAGGCACCATTACCCCACAGGGAGCAAAAAACGAAACGCTACAAATATTATGTGCGACCTTATTGACTTCCGAGAAAGTGACCATAGCCAATGTCCCAGATATTTTAGATGTACAGCGACTGATCGCTTTACTAAAAGGACTTGGCGTGGAGGTGAAAAAAGTAGGTAAAGAAAAATATACCTTCCAAGCAAAAAAGGTAGACTTAACCTATTTCACCACGGAGGAATATCAACGGGATGCTAAAAGCATTAGAGGTTCTGTCATGTTAATCGGGCCATTACTAGCTCGTTATGGAAAAGGCTTTTTGCCGCAGCCTGGCGGAGATAAAATAGGTCGTAGAAGATTGGATACCCATTTCTTGGGCTTACAAAAACTAGGTGCGGTATTCAATTATGACGATGATAAAAAATGCTATTTCATAGAAGGAGATAAATTAAAAGGTACCTATATCTTGATGGATGAAATCTCTGTGACGGGTACGGCTAATGTCGTGATGGCAGCTGTAATGGCTAAAGGAACTACGGAGATCTATAATGCAGCCTGCGAACCTTACCTACAGCAACTATGTAAGATGCTCAATAAAATGGGCGCAAAGATAGAAGGAGTTGGCTCTAATCTATTAAAGATTAAAGGAGTCAATTCATTGAAAGGCACTAGTCATCGAATTCTACCTGATATGATTGAAATTGGTAGTTTCATTGGACTAGCGGCCATGACGCAATCAGAGATTACGATCAAAAATGCAAAGGTAAAAGAGCTGGGAAATATCTTATCCGTCTTCCAAAGAATGGGGGTGAAAATGGAGATTCAAAAAGATGATATATTTATTCCAGCTCAAAAAAGATATGAAATTCAGACCTTTATAGATGGATCTATTATGACGGTTTATGATGCACCTTGGCCTGGGTTTACACCCGATTTATTAAGTATCGTTTTGGTAATGGCGACACAGGCGAAGGGCAGTGTATTAATTCATCAAAAGATGTTTGAAAGTCGTTTATTCTTTGTGGATAAATTAATAGATATGGGGGCACAAATTATTTTATGTGATCCTCATCGAGCGACGGTCATTGGCTTGGATCGACGTTATCCACTCAAAGGCATTCAGATGACTTCTCCAGATATACGGGCAGGTGTTTCTTTACTAATCGCTGCGTTGTCGGCTAAGGGTACTAGTATTATCCATAATATTCATCAGATTGATAGAGGCTATCAAAATATTGATACTCGATTAAATGCTTTAGGGGCGGACATTACTCGGATAGATAATTAGAAAAGTTGTTTAAGTTCAAGTGCAAGAATCAAGCTCAACCTCAAAACGTCACGTTGACCACGATTTTGTCAACGTGACGTTTTGTACTTGAATTTGACTCTTGAGTTTGCACTTAAAAAGAAAACTATATGGCTAAAAGAACTACAAAAAAGAAAGCTAAACCAGCGATAGCTGCACCAGAAATAGAATATATAGATATCATTGGGGCCAATGAAAATAACCTTAAAAATATCAGTCTAAGTATTCCTCGAAATAAACTGGTGGTCATAACGGGGGTGAGTGGTAGTGGCAAATCTTCTCTAGCATTTGATACGGTCTACGCAGAAGGACAGCGGAGATATATGGAAACTTTTTCTGCCTATGCTCGCCAATTCATAGGAGAGATGGAACGCCCAGAGGTAGAACATATCAATGGTCTAAGTCCAGTCATTTCTATAGAACAAAAAACGACAGGTCGGAATCCACGATCTACGGTTGGTACCATCACAGAAGTGTATGATTTCTTGCGATTGTTATATGCAAGGGTAGGGGATGCCTACTCCTATATCACAGGCAAGAAAATGGTGAAGTATACGGAGGATCAAATATTGGATCATATCCTAAAAAAATTCCATAACAAAAAGATTGTCTTATTAGCACCAGTAGT
>CALJIY010000417.1 GCA_937973945.1 uncultured Saprospiraceae bacterium
AAATAATGATTCCTGTAATAGTCAATTTATTAAAAGTATTGGGTGCACTCGCATTTTTCATTTATGGAATGAAAGTGATGAGCGAGGGTATTCAAAAAGCGGGTGGGGTGCAGCTAAGAAAAGCACTGTCCATGATGACCCGTAATCGCTTTTTAGGAGTCTTATCTGGTTTTTTAGTCACTGCATTTGTACAATCTTCTTCCGCTACTACGGTGATGACCGTCAGTTTTGCCAATGCGGGTTTATTAACTTTAGTGGAAGCGGCGGGCTTAATTATGGGGGCCAATATTGGTACGACCATTACCGCTTGGATTATTTCTGTACTTGGCTTTCAAGTTAAACTACATACCTTATCTATCCCTATTTTTGCAGTAGCCGTTCCCTTGCTATTTATCAATAAAGGGAAAACTAGATTCTGGGGAGAGTTTTTAATTGGCTTTGCCATTCTTTTTTTAGGCCTACAGTTTTTACAAGAAAGTATCCCCACCTTACAAAATGACTCTGATACACTAGCTTTCCTATCTTCCTTTGCCAATTGGGGTTTTCTTTCGGGGATGTTATTTATTCTGTTTGGTGCCATCACGGCAATCATCGTACAGTCGTCCAGTGCGGCTATGGCACTGACCTTAGTAATGTCTGCAAATGGTTGGATCCCTTTAGAAGTAGCCGCAACGATGGTTTTAGGACAAAACGTTGGGACTACTGTAACAGCTGAAGTAGCCGCTTTAGTGGGTAACGTATTTGCCAAAAGAGCTGCTAGAATTCATAGTTTGTTTAATATACTTGGCGTGTGTTGGATGTTTATCATCCTACCATTTTTTTTAGAATTCTTGGATAGTATTCTGCAACAAACGATTTATACCAACTCTGCCTATACAGATGCGAAGAATGTACCTTTAGCATTGGCTGCCTTTCATACGATTTTTAATATTTTAAATGCGATTTTGTTTATTGGCTTTATTCCTTGGTTGGTCAATTTAGCTACAAAGACGGTTAAATCCAGAGGAGAAAAAGATGAAATTAATCGCTTAAATTATTTAGCGTCGACCGTTTCTATTTCAGAATTATCGATTTTAGAGGTACAAAAAAAAGCAGCTCATTTTGGA
The DNA here is from genome assembly GCA_937973945.1 of uncultured Saprospiraceae bacterium. Taxonomy (GTDB): domain Bacteria; phylum Bacteroidota; class Bacteroidia; order Chitinophagales; family Saprospiraceae; genus JAFMDF01. The sequence continues at coordinate 1,107 of CALJIY010000417.1, forward strand.
GAAATAACTGGTAGAATGACCAATTTTGTTCGCACCATGCTCTTTTCTATCAATGCGGAGGAACCAGAAGAAATGATGTTGAGGATTCAAAAATATGAGAAAATCACTAATCGGATAAATTCAGAATTAACGGAGTACCTGCTTAAAATCTCCAAAGAAGACGTGACTTCCAAGACTGCTTTTAAAATTAAAGGTCTAATTGATAGTTGTAGTGAGCTAGAGCGTATTGCTAATATTTTTCACCAAATGGCTAATACGATTCAACGCAAAAGAGAAGAAAAAATATGGTTTAATCAACAACAACGTACCCGCCTAACTGACCTATTAGATTTAGTCAATCGTTCTTTTGTTATCATGAACGAGAATCTAGCACGCACACAAGAAAATCCAGAAGGCAAAAACAAAGCCTCAAAGATAGAAGAACAAATCAATGCCCAACGAGATCTAATGAGATCTGAAAGCCAAGACATATCTAGCCGTCAAGATTATAATGTGCATAGTGAATTGATCTACCATAACTTATTTACTTCCTTGGAAAGAATTGGAGATCATTTGTTTAATATCTCTAATACGATTATTAGCAGTCCTTCTTAGCTTACACGCTATATATTTTCTTCCAGACCACTTCTTTTAATACAAATTAAAGAACCAGAAATACCTGCCTTTTACTAATAATTTGTAGCTTTAGTCTTATATCTATCTTTCCATGGCCTCTAGAAATTCTATCATATAGGTTAACTTTTGTTTGCCCTAATATTTATGAAAATAGAAAAAAAGTATACCTAAAAAATATTTATGAACCGAAAAACTATAATAGGCTTAATTCTTAGTGTTTTGATCTTATCTTGTTTAGCCTACTCTTACTTGCCTATTCACCATGCTTCCGCAAAAAAATATTTTCTACCAATCGGAGAGCGTACCTTACAAAAAGATGAATTAGGACAGTTTAATTATATTCATGAAAAGTATGAGCACCTTAGCTTTACGGGCGATGAATTTAAAGACTGGGATACAGATGCACAACCCTTCTGGCGCTATGGCATCGCCTTTGGTGCGTATGCCATGCCTTCCATCGCCATGATCAGTCCAGAACACGCCAATCTAGCTAAGTTGACCTTGAAACATATGATTGATAAAATGAAGTCCAAAAAAGTATGGGGAGATTGGACGGAATATGGAATGGGAGACGATCCTATTTCCGAGGGAAACATCATGTACAAAGGCCATTTAAATTTGATGTATGGTTTGTATCAACTAATGTCTGGCGACGAGCAATACAGTGAAGAATATAATTGGCTAACGGAAAAAATCGTGGCTGAAATGCGTCGGCATCACCAAGAAGGGAAACACGAAGGAGCCGATTGTGAACCAGGTAGATATTTTGCTCAATGCAATTCGATCAGTTTGTTAAGTCTTAAAGTATATGATCAGTTATACCAAACGACCTATGCCGAGGTAGAGGCGAGATGGACGATAGATTTCATCAAGGAGAAAATGACGGATCAAGACTTTGGATTTTATTTGAAAATGTATCAATCGGATATGGCATTTTGTAATCCGATGTTATCAGGCTATACCAATGCTTGGACCATGGCTTTTTTGAGACCATTTGAACCCGCTTATAATGAATCGCTCTATCCTGTTTGGAAAGATCATTTTGCTAGATCTGTTGGTCCTTTTGGTTATGTGAAGGAAGATCCAGAAGCAGGACCCTCTCCCTTGGCTACTATGACGGGCATGATGGCTGCTAAAGAATTTGGGGATGTAGCATTATGGCGTAAATTGAGAAACTCCATTGATAAAGATATTTACCAAAAAGGTGATAGTTTTCAATACCTTTATAAAGGCGTCAACAATCCTATTTATAATGGTCCTTTGTTATGGACAAAAGTACATGTGGGCTGGCAAAATATTTTACAATACGATTGGAAAGGCAAGCATATTTATGAAAAACCAGATGTCGCTAATTTAATGTGGACGGATATTTTACCGCAGAAGTTGTATTTGATGGATGATGTACTACACTAACACAGATTAGGATTCGTAGGATTTGTAGGATTTTAGGATTGCTACTCATTCGATATATTGACCATTTTCAACCAAATCTTATCAACTAATGGCAGAAAAACCTTTAGTAACTACAGCCTCTGGAAAATTAGAAGGCGTCTGGCAGGAAAAAAATACAATTGCTGTATTCAAAGGAATACCTTTTGCTAAGCCGCCTGTTGGAGAACTTCGTTGGCGTGCACCACAAGCATTAGCTCCTTGGGAAGGAATTCGGAAAGCTGATAATTTTGGCCCATTTGCTTGGCAGCAGGGCACTTTTATAGCTGCTTTTATGAACGAATTAATAGATGGGCAAGGTTGGGGGAAATTGCGGACGGTTTTTGTTAAATCTTTACTTAAGATAGCGCCTAAGCCGAAGCAGGCAGAAGATTGTTTGTACTTAAATGTGCGAAGCCCTGCGCTCGAAGCTTCGGCAAAATTACCCGTCATGGTTTGGATACATGGTGGCGACCATCAAGATGGTGGCGGTGGAGAAATATTTTATGATAGTAATGCGATTTCTGAAAAAGGAATTGTGACGGTGACCATTAATTATCGATTGGGGTTAATGGGATATTTTACGCATCCTGAATTAAGCCAAGAAACGGAACAAAAAGTATCTGGCAATTATGGAACATTAGATCAGATTGCGGCACTAGAATGGGTTCGAGATAATATTGCAGCATTTGGTGGAGATCCAAGTAATGTAACGATTTTTGGAGAATCTGCAGGTGGAGAGTCTGTCGCACATATGCTTAGTAGTCCTTTGGCAAAGGGTTTGTTTCATAAGGCCATTCTTCAAAGCCCAGCAAATAGCGGGCAGATGATGCATTTAAATACTTCATTTTTAGATTATCCTAGTGGCGAAGATAGGGGCGTGGCTTTCGCCGAACTGGCAGGAATCACAGGAAATAACCAATTAGACCAATTAAGAAACTTACCAGCGAAGACTTTGCAAGAAGTAATTCTAAAGGCAGAAGCGCTGGGTGGATTTTATCCTATAATAGATGGACATGTATTGCCTAAAAGCCCATTTGAGGTATTTCATGATGGGGAACAAGCGCAAGTTCCGATTTTACTTGGAAGTAATGCAGACGAGGGTACGCTAATCCATGCTATGTTTCCAACACCTTTAATAGAATTCCGATACAGACCAATGGAGCCCAAGCAATTGCCTAATATATTTTATGAAGTGTATACAGCGGAGGCTGCACAATTAATGGAGCTATACCCTGGATTAGAAAAAAGAAATGTACTTGCTGAAAGAGCCTTTTTAGGCGATGATATGTTTGGTTCAAAAACCCGATTTTATGCGGAGAAAATAGCAGACACAAATCAAGCTGCTTTTCTATACTTCTTTACTCGGACGCCCCCTAGTTCAAAGCAGACGGCAGGCGCATTTCATGCTGCGGAGCTGCCATTTGTACATGGAAAGAGTGTGCCTATTTTACCATTGGATGAGGCAGATATGAAATTATCTGCTACTATGATCAACTATTGGACACAGTTTGCAAAAACTGGAAATCCTAATATTGGAACCCAACCAAAATGGAATGCCTTCAATCCCACTCAAGTAGAATGGATGGTATTAGGTACTAAGAAAGTAGGCATGGAGCCGATCGAAAGAGAGCAAAAATATAAACTCTTAGTGGCTCGATTAAAAAGACATATTCAAGCTATGAAAAATTTAAAGAAAGCGAATCAGAAAATAA
>CALJIY010000418.1 GCA_937973945.1 uncultured Saprospiraceae bacterium
AGACCTTAGTGATCTAGTGATTATTAATCAACAACGAGCGGATGCGGCTATTCCAATTACGGTAGAACGACTATTCTTTCCAAATGAATGGATTGTGCTAACGGAAAGTCCGACTGATATTCTGGAACGATATACGGTAGATAATACTAGGAATTTATTCGAGCATGATTTACCAAGTTTCGGAGATAAAGAAGGAAATATTACCCTTTTTAATGCAGAGACGGTTATTGACCAATTAGATTATTCTGAAACATTTCATTCTGGTTTATTGAGCGATACAGAAGGCGTGTCTTTGGAAAGAATCTCTTCCACTAGAGCTAGTCAAGATCCATCAAATTGGTATTCTGCGGCGGCCACTGCTGGCTATGCTACCCCTACGGCGGCTAATTCTCAAACTATGCTGTCGGCCACACCAACTGGTAGTAACCATTTTCAATTTTCCACAAAAACCATTTCCCCTGATGGAGATGGCTACGCAGATTTTCTACAAATTGATTATACTTTTGAAGAAGTCGGAAATGTCTTGACTATTGCTATTTATGATGCGGTGGGGCATTTGGTGCAGTCAATCGCTCAAGATGATTTAGCTGCGATCAGTGGTCGGTATCAATGGGATGGCAGTACCACTGATGGTCAAAAAACACCACTTGGTATTTATGTGGTTTGGATCGAATATTTTAATCAATTCGGGGAGGCTAATAATTTGAAAGAGGCAGTCGTGGTGGCGGGGCGGTTGTGATTTTGATTAGATTCCTTGTATTGGCATGTCGTCAACTTATGCCAAACTAGGTCGCTTATTAGACATTTAATCCTTAAGTTGACGACATTCCACTGGAAGTGATCGGATCAATTTTTGGCTTTCAGCTCTTTGATTATAAATTCGTTATTGATCAAAGATGATGGCAGAAATTTAAAAAATGGCTGTCATCTTTCTCTAAAACCCAGATGACAGCCACTTTACAAGTTTCTGCCATCAAAAATCCGTCTCTTAACCTGACGACAATAGTTACAAACTTCGACTGTCGACTTCTTAGGTTGGCAACAAACCAACTCTGTTTTACACTCCTATTTATTATCCCACTATAAAAACGTTTTACAAGTCCACCATTCCTTTTCAATAGTCGCATTATTTTTTTCATAGAATTTAACAGCAGGCGTATTCCAATCCAAAACCTGCCACTTGACCAATCGACAGCCCCGCTCTCTTCCTTCTTGTAGGACTGCATCAAACAATAATTGACCGATTCCCTTTTGTCGATATTCTTCAAAAAGCACAAAGTCTTCTAGATACAACATGCGCCCTTTCCAAGTAGAATAAGTCATATAATATAAGGCCATGCCAATCACCTGATCCTCTATAGTTGCCACATGTGCTTGAAAAATACCTGCTTCAAAATCGGTCAAGTAATCTTCTACCGTTGCCGTAACAGCTTCAGGTTCTTTCTCGTAAATAGCTAGTGCCTCTACCAAACTATAGATAGCAGGTACATCTTTAATCGTTGCTTTTCGTAAGTTAACGTTCATTCTTTTTACTTTTGCGTTTTGTTTTTAATAAAAAAATTCGATTTTTTATATGAAGAAATTATTAGTCCTAACAGGAGGAGGCGATTGCCCAGGGTTAAATGCTGTTATTAGAGGCATTGTAAAAGCGGCAAGATACGAAGGAAAATGGGAAGTTTATGGAAGTATGGAAGCCTTTAACGGGGTGTTTAAAGATCCTGTAGACATTGTGAAATTAACAAAAAAGAAAGTCGGCGGCATACATGTCAAAGGAGGAACCATTCTTAAAACCACGAATCGAGGAAATCCTTTTAAATTTCCAGTGCAACTAAAAGATGGCACTTGGAAAACCATAGATCGTTCTAAAGAATTAGTGGGAAAAATTAAAAAGCTAGGTTTTGATGCTGTTGTGAATATAGGAGGCGATGGTAGCCAAACAATTTCCCAGACCTTATTTGAAAATGGGCTCAATATTGTAGGCGTACCGAAGACGATTGATAATGACCTACACGCCACTGATTTAACCTTTGGCTTTACTACTGCTGTACAAACAGCTACCGATAGTTTTGACAGATTAGTCACTACCGCAGAAAGTCACCATCGAGTGATGATTATGGAAGTCATGGGTAGAGATGCGGGCTGGATTGCTTTGCACACGGCGATTGCGGGTGGCGCAGAGGTTTGTCTGATACCAGAGATCCCTTGCAAATTGGAAAATATTTTAAAAAGAATTAGAAAACGATATAGAAAGGGAAAAGGCTTTTGTAATATCGTTATTTCTGAAGGCGCTAAAATTGAAGGCGGAGAGGTCATTACGATCAATAAAAAAGAAGAAGGGGAAGAACATATTAAATTAGGAGGCGTTGGTAATTATCTTAGATCAGAATTAGAAAAAGCAGGTTGTGAGCCTCAAATTAGAACAACGATATTAGGCCATACACAACGTGGTGGAACGCCGGTCGCTTTTGATCGAGTCTTAGCGTCCTCTATGGGGATCAAAGCTTTTGAATTAGTAGAGGCAGGCGAATTTGGAAAGATGGTTTCGTTTCAAAATCATAAGTTGGTTTCTGTACCTATCAAAGAAGCTATTAGTAAATATGATGTAGTAGACAAAAATCATTATTTGATTAATACGGCTCGGAAATTAGGGATTTCCTTTGGGGATTAAAGAATTACACGAAGTTGTTTAATCTAGTATTTCGTTATTCCTAAGCGAAAACAAGGATTTCCCAAACCTGACAAGGCGTTTTGTCTGTATATTTTTTGACATTTTACTAAAAATCAAATACTTAATATTTATATAACTTATAATTCCACAATAAAAACAACTTCAGCTAGTTTTCTTCTTACCTTTAAGTCCCTAGATAATTGAATAACTCTAGCAACTTGCTTGAATAGTTTTCTTCATACTAAGTTGCTAGAGCTAGTTTTCTTATAATATTTTCAAAATGGCCAGTACCCTAAATATAAATTATCAAGCGCTCAAAAGCCTTATCAGTAGTGATAAGACGGAAGAAGTATTGGCTATTTTAGAAAAAGAATTACAATCCAAATCACAATACACAGATTACCTAAATGAGGTAATTATTTTATCTGGTAATTTAACAAAAATAGATAGTGCCCGACGTACCGATACCTTAAGCCTACAAGAATATACGACAAAGGCCAATCAAATTAATACTGCACTCTTAGGATTATTAGACGATTTAAAAGAGGGCAAAACGCTCAATCCTATTATAGCAAGCAAACAGCTAACTCCTTCTTGGAAAATTGCTGCGCCGTATCTAATCGGTCTGGCTATTCTTGCTAGCATTCTAGGTTTTTTCTTTTCTTATTTTTTTGCAAAACCTATTCCACCCCCACTTGATGATTGGACTTGTCCTGCTTTTGATAATAACGTATTTGAAGTCTTAGTTTTACCATTTCACGATGACCTCCCTGAAGGAAGAACAGCCCCTCATAAACAAATTGTCAAGCGATTAAATGAATATTGTCAGAAAGAAAATATAGCAGCACAAGTAGGAAGAATACAGCCAGACGAAACGATCAAAGCTATTTCTGATGAAAGC
>CALJIY010000419.1 GCA_937973945.1 uncultured Saprospiraceae bacterium
TTCCTGTCGTACCTGACACAGGTATGGTAGTCTCAATTTGTGAAGGTAATTCCTTTGAATTCGAGGTTTCTTTATTAAATTTCAATGAAGCAACAGCGTTCACATGGACCTTACCATCTGGTAATCAAGAGGTTACCATGACTGGAAATGGGGAGTTTTTTATCACAATGCCCGGAGAAATCTGTGTCAACGTTGATTGTCCAATTCAACAAACAATATGCTGGCAGGTAGAGGTATCAGAATTTCCTGACTTAAGACCTTTGACGCCAACAATTACCACTTGTACCGAACTTACTTTGGAGGACTATGTGGAGGATATTAATAATGCCCCAGGTGATTTAGAGTTGAGAGATACCAATTTTATGCTGATAGATATTTCAAATCTTAATATTAGAGGAGATTATATCATCCGTAAAAGCAATGGTACCTGTAATGCGACAGAGCGGATCACCACCACCCCACCTAATCCAAAGCTAGTGTTTAATGGAAATGGTGCAGGAAACAGATATGGTACATGTGATGGCCCATCCTTTGATCTTAGTCAAATCTTCAGTCAAATCGTAGATGAAAACGGGCATAATATAGGCATTCAATTTTATGAAGATAGTTTACAAGCCGTCGATGGTACTGGTGATATTCAAACAGCCAATGGCTTTAAAACCTATTGGGCCAAAGGGCTAACTGCTACGAATTGTTTCGATATTATTCCAATAGAAGTATTTGATGCAAGTCCTGCAATCGCTCCCATACCTACTCAACAGGCCTGTATGGAATTTGATTTATCTTCTATAGCTATAAATAGCAATGGTGCCATAATTGATCAAAGTCAAATTACCTATTTTGAAAATCAAGCAGATGTGGGGGATCCGAGTCTAGCACTCCCAACAACTGTTATCAATACCAGTGGTGCCTATTATGCACAAATTGCCATCAATCCAACTTGTTCTACTACGGAAGAGATCAATGTAGTCATCAGTCAAAATCCGACCATTAATCCTATTAATGATATAGATTTTTGTCAGACCTATAATTTAGAGGATGTTAATTTAATAGAAACCAATGGAAGCGTGCTCACTACCAGCTATTTCACTAGCGAAGCAGATGCCAATGCGGCGACGGATTTATCCATTCCTTCCATGGTCAACGATGCGAGTACCTATTGGATCAAAGGAACTGATCCGACGAGCAATTGTTTCTCTGTAGTATCTGTAACGTTGAATACGAATGAGCCCTCTATTAATCCTATAGCTACTATAGAGGAATGTGGGGATGCTTACGACTTAAATACGATTAGACCAAGTCTTTCAGAAGCATCAGGGACTGTGCTCGACTATTCTTTCTATCCAACATTAGCGGAAGCAGAATCAGGTAATAGCATGGGTATCAATACAGTAACTACAGGTGGCATTTATTATGTACGAGGAGAAAACCAAGCCATCACCAACTCTACTTGTTTCGATGTGTTACAGGTAGTCCTAACGCTCACCATGCCTAGTATACGAGTGGGGGGGCCTTTCAAAATTAGAAATGGGGAATTTGATCTAAGCACTGTTAGTATTTTAGATTTAGATACTGGGCAATCTTTGGTGGCCAATGGCTACTATATGGATAGCTTACAAACACAAGTACTCCCTTCTTCTGTAGTAACCGTAGAAGGAACTTATTGGCTAGATATAAGCGTTGGTGCTTGCTCCATTAGTCGACCAGTGGTAGTACGTCCAGCTAGTAATGCTGCTTTTCCTAAAGAGACGCTTACGCTTGAATTTCCTTGTTTAAAAGAAGATGGAATCGACTTACCACTTGTATTATCTGGAACCGCAAATGGGGTGGATACGGATAACTTTGATATTGATTTTTTCATTGAAGAAGATGATGCGGAAAAAGGCATTAATGCCATCCCCTCTATAGATTTAACTATTACAGAAGAAGGTAGTATTTGGGTTAGAAAGAGCGACAAAACAGATAGTAACATCTTTGGTTTAATAGAGTTGATCCTCACAGAAAGAGCGATCATGGAAGGTGGCATTTTATCTATGGACAAGGAAGTTTGTAAAGAAGATGTTCTAAGCTTTCAATTTGCTGGCTCCGCACCTTTTGATATTCGATATACAACTGGAGTAGACACTTTCGATATAACAGTTCCTACGGTTGGTGTATATGAAGAAACCGTCTCTCCTACTATAGCAACGACCTATAAAATAGTATCGATTAAAGATGACTTCGGTTGCGATGGTTTATTAGTAGATAATGAGCCTACCTTTACGCCTGTCTCTTTAAATTTCACCAATCCTTTTACAGCATGTGATGATCAAGAGACAAGCTATACGGTTTCTTTTAAAATTCTAAGCGGAGATTTTCAGACCTTAGCTATAGATGGAAATGGTATAAATGGGACGGTCGTCGATAGCCAGTTTATTAGTGATCCAATACCAATAACAGAGGGCTATTCCTTCATTATCAGCGATAGGAATCATTCAACTACTGGCAACTGTGATCCTTCAACAATCACAAGTTCGACCCCACCTGTATGTACCTGTGATACGGAAGCAGCAGAAATGGACCAGCGCACGATTGCTGCCTGTGTAGGCGAAACCATCACTGCTATAGTAGATCAAGAGGCGGTATTAGCAGATAATAATGATCGGACAGTATATGTCTTGCATGATGCTGATTCAGATCAATTAGGGGATATAATCGCCACGAATAGTGATGCGCCAGAATTTACGATGACTCCTGACTTAGCAGGAGGTAGATATTATATATCAGCTGTTTCTACCAGAGCAGCAGATCTACTACAGAATCCTGAATTACAAGTTTCTGAAAATAGATGCCTTACGGTAGCACCTGGAACACCTGTGGATGTAAATGCTCTGCCTACGGTTAATATCGTATTAGAAAAAGAAACTAGTTGCTTTGGAGAAACCATAGATTTGACTTTTGAGCTACCAGATACAGGCCCTTACAATATGAGTTTCTTTGATGGAAATACTTCGGTGGATTTAACGAATGTAAGAAATGGAGACACCCGATCCGTAAGCGCAGAGATGGCCACTACTTTTGAGGTAACTTCTATTAGTTATAGCAATTTAACTACTTGTATTAATGATATGCCCGATGCTACGGCTACCTTAAACATCTTCGAACCTATTAGCATTCAGAATAGAATGGAGAATTGTGAAGAGGACGGCGAAAACCTCACCGTTTCTTTTGAAATCCTTGGAGGAGACCCCACCTCCTATAGCGTGAACGGCTCGGCTGCTAATATTAATGGGAATATTTTTACCAGTGATCGGATTCCAAACCAAACGAATTATAGCTTTGAGGTTAGTGATGCCAATGGCTGTATGCCTGCTGAAGTTTCCAACTTTGGCAAGTGTGATTGTACCTCAGACATCACTACTAATATTGAAATACTACAAGAGATTAGCTGTGCAGGGGAAAGCGATGGTATTGTCAAAGTGAATGGCGTCAATGGAGAACTTCCCTATAGCTTTGAATGGGGGAATGGAACGACTACAGAGCAACTCAATGGCTTGGGTGCAGGATGGGTCTATGTAAGTATGACTGACGGAAATTTATGTGAAGTTATTGACTCTATTGAATTAACTAGCCCTGAACCGATAACAGCTACCCTGAGCACAAACGATCCTTCCTGTGCAGACTTAGAAAACGGAAGTATCATTATTAATAATGTACAGGGTGGTACAAGGCCTTATAGCTATTCCCTCGATGGTCAAGCAAGCAAAACTGTTGGCTTATTTGCTAATCTACCTGGGAAAGAATACGAGATCCTAGTCGAAGATGCCCAAGGATGTATATTAGAAGAATCTGCCACGATTAACACGCCTACGCCGCTAAATATCTGGTTTGATCAATCTGGATATAAATTAGTTTTCGGAGATAGTCTAGCCTTGCGGGTGAATGGGAATGAAGATAGCCTAAGCTATGCTTGGCAAAATCATCCTTCACTTTCTTGTACCAATTGTTCGAGTCCACTCATACGTCCTACCGAAACCACTAACTATTCGGTGACGGTTACAAATAAAAATGACTGTACCATTAGCAGAGATATTTTAGTGGAAGTAGACAATAGCAAAGGTTTATATAGTCCTACCGCCTTCTCTCCAAATGGCGACGGATTCAATGATACCTTTGGCTTATTTGGTGGCAATCAAGTACGAGAAATCGTTCGAATGCAGATATTCAATAGATGGGGCACCCTACTCTATTCAAGGACTAATCTACCTACTACGGATAATTTTGAAAATGGCTGGGATGGCAATGAGACGAATGGCAATAGAGCGCCGAATGGTATTTATATTTATGTCGCAGAAATTATCTATACGGATGGTACCTCGGAGATTGTGACGGGGGATGTGGCTTTGATGAGGTAGGGAGAATGGCTATCACCATTTTTTGTAAAGTTGAACACTGAGGCACTGAGGCCACTGAGCTATATGCTGAATTGATGCGGTAGGTCTTTTGAGCAGGGCGGCAAAAATCAGAAATCATACCTCATACCTCAGAAATCATATATCTGCCAAGACTGAACGGGCAGGTATGCTACATAAGCTAGATGGATATATGATGTATGATTTCTGAATTAAAATTTATGATTTTTTTGCCGTGCTAACCCCTATCAAGAAATTTGGTCAAAGTGTTCTTGGCAAAAATCTTACATCATATATCAGAAATCATACATCATATATCTGCCTGAGGTGCGTCCCGTAAACTAGGTGAATTTATGATTAATCTTTCTCCTCAATCCAAATTTTAATTTTTTCAACAGCAGCGCCACCATCTTTATTGGTCCCACAAATACTACCACCAGAACCAGTCGCTGGCTTCTTTTTGCCTTTCAAAGCTGCTTCATAGTGAATGCTATAGTTACTCGCCAAATCTCCAGTTAGTTCAATAGCGAAACCTATTATTTTCCGACGGCGATCCTTGGTCCCATTATAGGTGCCTGCGGGCGTCCATTTGGTTGATCCTTTCTTGTTGATGATGGTTTTGTATTTAAGGCTAAGGTTGGGCGTGTATGGAACAATATCTAAATTGAACCCACAAAAGCGACTGCCTGTTTTTAGCTCCGAAGAGACTTCCCCTTGTTCTATCACCACTTCTTTATCTTTGGAATATTCGGCAACGCCTTTGACACTATAATCCATCACATCTTCCTCTTTCGCTTTGAGTGCATTTTCTACCGCAACTGCCGCATTAATTTTTCCATAGCCGTAATATGGGCTATGCCCTTTGGCATCATAGTCTCCATCTTGAATATCTATTTGGTCGCAGGAGTTCTTAATAATCTCTTTTACCTCTTCCCATCCTAAATTTTCATTTGCGGAAAGCATTAAGGCGATGACGCCAGCTACTCCTGGGCAAGAGCTAGAAGTACCGCCGAACTCTGAAGAGTAATGTCCATCGCTGCCACCCAAAGTGCTTTCTCCATAATTATCGCCAGCCCGCCCCATTCTATCAGTTGTCCAAATACCAGAAGTCAAAGACTTCGGATGTGGAATGAAAGAAGCATAGACATCATTACTAGGAAAACAACACCAAATGGCATTGCCATAATCACTATAATAACTACGCTTCCCGCGATCATTAGAAGCGGCTACGGCAATCACTTGATGATGACTAGCATAGCCATCAATATCCACAATCTCATTGCCATTTCCTGCTGCCCAAACAATCACGCAGCCTTTCCCGCCACGACCCTGCTTGACGGCGTAATCGATCGCCAAACGCGTACTATCAGGCAAATCAAAAGGAATAAAATGCAGCGGATCTTGCGAATCCCACCAAGGCCCATCGGCAGGGCCCCAGCTACAAGAAATGACATCTGCGCCATTGTCTGTAGCCCATTGAAAGGCCTTCGCCTCCGCTAGAGAGCCTAAGCCGCCAGAACGAATAGGCATAAGTCGAGCTTCGGGTGCCACGCCAGAAGCTTTAAAACGACCACTTGCGCAGGCAACTCCTGCGCAAGGTGTCCCATGATTTTCTTCAGGGCGTTTAGGGTTACCATCATCTGCATTAATAACCGTATCTCTTGGAGCAACTATTTTACCTGGGGTGCTAAATTCTTCATGCGATACATCGACGCCATCATCAATGACCGCAATGATTGTACCTTCGCCCCGATTATACTGCCAAGCTGCTTCTGCATGCACATGTTGGTCTATAAAATGCCCATTAATCGTAGCAGGTTTTAGGTGCCACTGATTGGGATGGATAGACCGGTGTTTTTTCTTTCTAACTAATTCTGGGTGGCAATACTCCACTTGAGGTTTATTGAGTAATCCCGTAGAAATATCAAATACCTCAAAGCCTGTCCCTTTTTTAGCCTTTACAAAAAAGGCGTTCTTCGCAAAGCCCAATTGCTCCTTTATGACTAAGCCACATTCTTTTATCATGGCTTTGCATTCTTTTTTGCTGACGGAGTCTTTAAATTTTAAAAAGAAATTTTCTGTATAAATAACGGGTTCCCCCGACTTTCTATCTTTCAATACCCTACCTGCAAATTTGACAGATTTCTCCTCTTTTAAATGTCTTCTAATCGTATTCCTCAAACCTGTAGAACTTCTACTTCCTTTATTTACACATTTAAATACCGTAACATTCGCCTCTGGAAACTTCACAATCGGGATCATTCTAGACATCAAATCTCTTGATGTTTTAGACAGGTCATTGGCACCATTATTCGTTCCAGTTGGCTCTTTGGTTCGTACGACCACTAGATCCTGTGCTTCCACCAAATCAAATGTTTTTCCTTTTTTTCCGCCGTATTTATATTGATACATACTATTGTTTTTTTTAAAATATGGGGTTTAAAGCAGTGTTTCTTATAAAATTCAAAAAAGTGTACGCTAAAGAATTACTTGTATAATCTAAGGTTCTTTAAAACGTTTAAGGGATTAGATAATTACACATATATACCACTTTTTGATAATTTTCCCAAATTACCTATTTGATATAAGGGTAATATTTATAATTTTGTGCATCAGATCGCTGCGCTGTCAGATCGTAAATTCTCAATGAGAAATGATGAATCCACTAAACGTTAAAAATCCAGTATGTACGTCTTGTTGGTTATTCATCATTCATCATTTTTAATTCATCATTGAGAACTTACTTATAAACGAACTTTCATCCCCCCATATCTTATTAGATTTATAATGACAATCAGGCTATTTTTATAAAGAAGAAACTACATGTATACTAAAGAGAAACAACGCGAACTGTTCGACCAATCCAAGAAATTACTAAAAACAAAGATTGCTAATAACCAATTAGCTGCCGCTGCACAGGTGGAAGAATTAAGAGCGGTTATTATTTATCATGAATGGAAATATGCCGTTTTAAATGCCCCTGTGATTAGTGATTTTGAATATGATACTTTATATAAAAAGCTAGAATCATTAGAAAGTGATTTTCCTTCCTTATTAACCCCAGATTCTCCTACGCAAAGAGTGGCGAATGATTTGACTTCTGATCTTGAATCCGTAGCTCACCTGACGCCTATGTTATCCTTAGGTAATTCTTATAACGCGGAAGACTTAATCAGTTTTGACGAGCGTATTAAAAAGTTAACAGAATTAGAAGAAGGGAAAGACATCGAATACGTAGTCGAGCCAAAATTCGATGGTGGAAGTATTGCCTTAGTGTATGAAAACGATCGTTTAGTAAGAGCTGCTACTCGAGGTAATGGAGTGAAAGGAGAAGAGATGACGGCTAATGCTCGAACGATGAAAAGTATTCCTTTGGTGGCT
>CALJIY010000420.1 GCA_937973945.1 uncultured Saprospiraceae bacterium
TATCCACAATATTTTTCAAGATTATTCAAAAAGAAGGAAGGTTTAAGTCCTTCGGAATATCGAGAAAAATATAAAATGAATTAAAAGAAGTAGCGTAGGTAAAGGGGAATCCCCCCAAAACCTCTCACGGAACTATACGAATTTGCGCCGCTTGTAGCTGTTTTGGGGCTAACAAAATTTCTTTTCATTCTTTTTTTTTAGATTCAAATGCTTCTTCGTACCTTAGCAAAACAAATAGTATTCTCCTCTATCACAATATAGAAAAAGCTACGCCAATAGACTTGTTACTATTGAAAAGCATACTAACCCAAATAGGTATCAAAAACTTCATAAAGTTGGAAATAAAAATGATTATTAAAAACATCTTTTAATATCATTTTTGCAATTATATTAGACTTGTTTCTAAATAAGGAATACTTATATGGGAAGAAGTCTATTATGAAGTTGTTTAAGAATGTATTCTGCAATCAGTTGTAAGTGCTTGATTCTTAGGACGAAGCCCGCCCGCCTGACGGCAGTCGGGCAGGCTTCTTTTTCTTTTCGTAGCCTTAGCTATGGGAAGGAACGCAGCGCAGTTTCTTTGAAACCAAATGTCCAGTGGACATTTGACGAAAAGAACCGCTTGCGGATGAGCTGCCAAGAAGTATCTAAGGATCAATAGCTTTCAAATGATGCATCAATTCATTTTTAAATAACTTCTATTAAACATCTTCAGCAAAAGGAGTATCATACCAAAAAATCACTATGGGAAAGTGCAACAAGGCTTGTTTCAGTCTTTTATGCTTGCTTTTTCTTTGTTATTCCTGTAAGGAAGGGAATAAAAATAGGAGGGAGAAGACTAAAATAGAACAACAAGAAACCAATCAACCGACATCTTTTGAATCAATCAAAGGGATCAAAGCAAATCGTATCTTAACTGCGAAAGACCTACCCAATCAAGAAATAAAAGCGGACCGACCTACTCCAATTTCTTTTAATAACAAGCCTACAGAGGTTCCTTTTCAATCTTATACCCGTTCTACTGGCAATCCGATTCAAGTACCTTTACTTAGAGCGCCTACAAGCATAACGATTGGAGAAGACAGTATTCCAATCCCTACAAAAGTATTAGCTAAAGGGAAGCTTGTTCCAGCAATTCACCCCCCCTCCACGCCAGCTTTATCTCCTCGAATGAAAGAAGGAGCGATCATCAATATCCGAAATTTGGACATGGAACAAGGCTTGAATTCTTCTACCATACAAAAAACGGTTATGGATAAAAAGGGCCATTTGTGGTTGGCTACTTGGGCAGGAGGTATTAGCCGTTATGATGGAACCAATTTTACGCACTTTACAACGGAACAGGGTTTGAGTAGTAATATGAATTTTGACATAATGATAGATAGTAAAGACAATATATGGATTGCTACTTATGGTCAAGGGGTTACTCGCTATGATGGAACTAATTTTCTACATTATAATCAAGAAGACGGCTTAGGATCTAATGTAGTGATAAGAATGTTAGAAGATAGCAAAGGTAATTTATGGTTTGCTTGCTACGGTGGAGGGATAAGTCGTTTTGATGGCAGCCATTTCACCACCTACAAATCGATTAATGGTTTGGGAAATAATCGGGCAACTTCTTTACTAGAAGACGATCAAGAAAATATTTGGGTGGGAACAGATGGAGGTGGAGTCGTTAAATTTGCCCCTAATACAGCAGACAATGGCGGTACTTTTACTTATTTTAGAACAGCAGAAGGACTACATAGCAATAAGATTTGGATGATAAGAAAGGATAGTCAGGGAAAGCTATGGATGGATAATGAAAAAGGCGTAAGTCGTTTTGATGGGCGTAATTTCCTTCATTATACCCTCGAAAGAGATTTACCAATAGAGAAAATTTCTGCTATAGAAGAAGACAGTAAGGGCAATATATGGGTGGGTACAGCAGGAGGAGGTGTCCAAAAAATTTCGGAAGATCAGATTCTTTATTACACGACCGAGGAAGGGCTGTCTAATAATAGAATTTCGGCTATTTTAGAAGATGAAACGGGTAATTTTTTAATGTCGAGTGACGGGAATGGTATTAGTATACTAGATGCGACTAAATTCGAACATTTTGGAACCGATGAAGGTCTCCCTGATAATAATATTCATTCGATAACGGAAGACCATAAAGGTCATCTATGGTTTGCCACTTGGAACGGGGGAATTAGTCATTTTGATGGAAAAAAGTTCGCCCATTATAAAGACCTAAGCGATGGCAATTTCAACTCCTTTGAGCGAATTATGGAGGATAGTAGAGGAGATATATGGATGGCTACTGCTTTAAATGGCGTGATTCGATATAATAGGTCGAAGAAAGATAATGGAAAAGAACGCTTCACATATATCAAGAAGGAACAGGGTCTTTGTAGTCGTGTCATTTCCACCATTATGGAAGATAGCAAAGGGCAAATATGGTTTGGATCTAGGCAAAGTGGTTTGTGTAAATATACGCCAGATAATGGCGGAAGCTTTACTAACCTTAATATGGATAATGGATTGAATAGTAATGCCATTCTATCTATGATCGAAGATCGACAAGGCAGGCTATGGATTGGAACAGATGGAGGCGTTAATAGATTTGATCCAGATATAGATGGAACGGGAGGTCAAATTTCTCATTATACCGAAAAAGAGGGTTTAAGCAACAATAAAGTGTCTACTATTTTAGAAGATCATCAAGGTAATATCTGGTTTGGAACAGAAGCTGGTGTCAATCATTTTGATTTCAAAAATGATCGAATTACTCATTATATTAGCAAAGAAGGATTTAGTAATAATGCCATCACCTCCCTTATTGAGGATGATAAACATAATATTTGGGCCGCCACTCGGGATGGATTGAATTTATTAGTCCCAATAACTTCAAACGAAAACGAAGACAATCCTGCTGCCTATAGAATGATTACCTATTTAAAAGAAGATGGTTTAAAATCAAGTTCCTTTACTAATAATAGTGCTATTATAGATAGACAAAATCGAATTTGGTGGGGAACATCAGATGGAGCAACAATGCTTGACCTCAATAATTTTGAGCCGCCAAATAGTCAACCAAAAATTCAATTAAATACAATAGAGGTAGAACAGAAATTTGTAGACTATAAACAACTAAATGATAGCACTTACCAAAGTAGCCTTTCTTTTGGCAAAGTGCTTTCAAATACTATTGACTCTATTAGGCCTTTCCAGAATTATCCTACGACGATGGATTTGCCCCATGATTTAAATCACCTATCCTTCCGTTTCTCTGCTATTGATTGGGCAGGCCCTGCCCAATTAAAATACACTTATCAATTAGAAGGCGTTGACAAAAAATGGAGTCCACTAAACGAAGAAAACAAAGTCGTTTATCGGAACTTACCTCACGGTGATTTTACATTTAAAGTAAAAGCTATTGGAAAATCTAGTATTTGGAGTGACACCTTTCAATACACTTTTTCTATTCGTCCGCCTTGGTGGTTAACTTGGTGGGCAAAAGCTTTTTATGCTATAACTTTTTTAGGTTTTTTATATTTTCTTAGATTTTTAGATCAACAAAAACAAGCCCGAAAATTAAAATTAGAGCAGGAAAAACTAGAAAAGGAACGCCAAGTCAATGAGCAACTGCGGCGGGTGGATGCACTGAAAGATCAATTTTTGGCCAACACTTCCCATGAATTACGAACCCCACTTCAAGGCATCATAGGTTTGTCAGAAACTCTGCTGGAACAAGAACAATTGCCTGATAGAAGAGAGGATTTATCTATGATTGTTTCTTCTGGTAAACGCCTCAATAATTTGGTCAATGATATATTAGATTTCTCCAAACTCAAAAACTTTGACATTCAGTTAGTTCAGAAACCTGTCGACTTACATACCCTAGTTAATATTGTTCTGAAAAATAACAGTCCTATGGCAAAAGGAAAAGGGATCGTCTTACACAATAGAATTCCTAAAGATTTTCCAAATGCCTTAGCAGATGAAAATAGAATCGAACAAATTTTATATAATTTGATCGGCAACGCTATCAAATTCACAGAATCTGGATCAATAGAAGTCGTCGCAAAAGAAATAGAAAGCTGGGTTCAGATAGACATAATTGACACAGGCATCGGTATTCCTAAAAACAAACAAGATGAAATTTTCCAAGAATTCCAACAAGGAGACGGGTCTATCTCTAGATCCTTTTCAGGTACTGGATTAGGCCTTAGCATTAGTAAACGTTTGGTGGAATTACAAGGAGGGAAAATGGGGGTAAAATCAACACTAGGAAAAGGATCAACGTTCTCTTTTACTTTACCCACAGCAGATTCGCTATCAAATGCTTCTATCAACATAGAATATTTTGATGGCCATTCTTCTGAAACTACTACCGCTGAAGCATCTATGATTGGTGGTACGCATACGGACAAGGAAAAAACTATAAGCTTAGCCCCAATCAACACTAAAGCAATACCAGGTACTATCGAAAAAAAGGAAGCGGTTATCCAAGAAGATGGATTCAAAATCCTTATAGTAGATGACGAACCAATCAATCATCAAGTTTTAAAAAAATATCTAAGCGGCAAAGGATATTCGATTACCCCTGCCATGAATGGAGAGGAAGCACTTAGAATTTTGGAAGAAAATCCCTCTTTCGATTTGGTATTATTAGACTTAATGATGCCTCGGATGTCAGGCTATGAGGTCTGCGAAAAAATTAGAGAAACCTATTTGCCGTCCGAATTACCCATTCTGATGATAACGGCAAAAAATCAACTACAAGATATTGTACAGGGCCTTTCCATAGGCGCAAATGACTATTTGTCAAAACCTATCCATAAAGAAGAACTATTAGCTAGGATTAATACCCAGTTGGATTTGCATCAAATTTTTGGTATTACAGAGAAATTTATACCTAATGAATTTTTACGTTCTCTTAATCACAATCGTATAACAGAAGTTAAATTAGGAGATCATACACAAAAAGAAGTGACGGTCCTTTTTTCTGATATTAGAGCTTACACTAGTCTATCAGAAACATTAAGCCCAGAGGAGAATTTTAATTTTGTCAATGCTTTTCATGGTCGTTTGGGTCCTATTATTAATCAATATAATGGCTTTGTCAACCAATACCTTGGGGATGCCATTATGGCTATTTTTTCTAAAACACCTTTAGATGCTTTAAAGGCAGCTATTGATATGCAACATAAGTTGCATGAATATAACGAGCAACGTATTGTCAAAGGACGTAAAACGATCGAAATAGGAATAGGGCTACATACTGGCTCTTTAATCATGGGTATTATTGGAGATAAAAATAGAATGGATGCAGCCACTGTTGCTGACTCCGTTAATACGGCTTCCCGAATTGAAAGCCTCACCAAGTATTTCGGAACCCCCATCCTATTAAGTGAAGATAGTCTGCATCAACTACAACTAATTACCAATGAGGCCGATAAAGCCAGGTTAAAATTTCGCTATTTGGGAAAAGTAATTGTCAAAGGGAAAAAAGAACCGATTGGTATATATGAGTGCCTAAACGGTTATGAGGATGCTATCAAAAAATTAAGAGAGCAGACCCTCTCGTTCTTTGATTCTGGTCTACAGCATTATTACAATCGAGCCTTCCAAGAAGCTGAAAAAGACTTTACTAAAGTAGTACAAGCTAACCCACAAGATCAAGCAGCAACTCTATTTTTAGCAAAGGCTATTCAATGTCAACAGGAAATTATTTCTGAGGATTGGACGGGTGTGGAATTAATGAAGTTTAAGTAAACTGAGCCTAGACCTTTAAAAAACCTCAAATATAAATGACCAAATTAAAAATCGGTATGGTGTCCTTACCAGCCCCTTCCCATTTGGACAACATGTTGCGCCTTGGACAAGAATTAATTAGTAGAGGACATGAAATAAGCTATTACGGTTTTCTTGATACAGAAGAAGCGGTAATAACAGCAGGTATTGAATTTATTAGTTTGGCAGAAAAAGAATTTCCTAAAGGAAGTTATGAGTTAATTTTGGACAGCAGAAAAAATCTGACTGGGAAAGTAGCCAACCAAAAAGGCATTCAAACTAATTTAAGACTGGCAGAATTATACCTGAAACATCTGCCGAAAAGTTTGACTGCTCCACTACCCCAATTTTTTATTTATGACCATTTTTTATTAGGTATTTCCTGTGTTTTTGAAGCAAAAAAAATACCAGCTTTTGAATTTTGTAACGCAATCCCTGTGGTTCCTTCTGAGTTTTGGATTCGTCCTATACCTAATTCGCCTTTTGAAGAATTCACCTATAATCCCATAAAAATACTAGCCAATCTAAGTCTTGCTGGCTTATTAGATCGAAGGGTTTTTAAAGAGATGAAAAAGCAAGTAAATCAATATAGAATAGCGCATGGTTTACGTCCCATGCTATCCACACTAGGTTTATTCAATGGCAAAAAACTAGCCACTTTTGCCCAATTAATTCCCGCCTTAGATTTCCCAAGTTTCTTTATCCCTAACAACTTTTTTTATTGTGGCTCCTTCAGTCAATATGCGCTTAACGAAACTCCTTTTCCTTTTGACAAACTCTCTGAAAAGCCAATCATATATACCTGTTTCGGCACGCTATTAAATGGAAATTGGGAGCTATATCAATTAGTAGATCAAGCTTGCGCCAGCATGGATGTGCAGCTAGTGATGTCTCTTGGAAAAGAAGGAAGGCTAACAGACTTTCCCCTGGATACATTATCTAAAAACACCATAATAGTAGAATATGCTCCTCAAAAAGAATTGATTAAAAGAGCTACATTAGTAATCAATCATGCAGGCCTGAATTCCGTTATCGAAACTTTACTTGAAGGAAAACCTATGATTTGCATTCCTTTGGCTTATGACCAGCCCTCTGTTGCTAACCGAATGCAGCGGGTTGGCGTGGGAGAAACTATTCCTCTAAAAAAACTATCTCTACCCCTTTTAATAAAAACAATTAAAAAGGTTTTAGCATCGCCTAGTTATTGTCAAAAAGCAAAAGTGATGCAAGAAAAATTACAGCTATCGAGAGGTATTAAACAGGCAGCGGATATTATTGAGGCTAGTATATGAGAAAGAAGTCAGAGGTCAGATCGCCCTGTGGCTATCGACTGTTATGTTTGTCAACATCACACCTCTGACTTCTGACCTCCAAGTTCTTATTTTTCGTCCAGCTGAAAATGTGGATATACATATGTTTTAAAAAAGTCCTGATACTTTTCTTTTTCGATCACCTCTAAAAAAGAATTATCAATTGACTCTGTAAAATCTTTTTCAATATCTACCTTATAGTCAGTCGTAATAGCTTGAGCTGTTTCTAACCAAGTGATATGTAGGGAGGTACAAAAATTAAAGTCGTCAGCCGCTAATTTACAGATAGGACCATTACTTAATTGCCAAGCTTCGAATAACCACACTTGACTTTGATAGACAAAATTATTTCCTTGCTGTGTTAATTGTTTTACTGTTAACCAAATATACCCATCTTGGTCTGGTGGAATGGTAGTACTTGGTGTTTTCATAGGAATAAACTGGACGGACATTGGAAATACCCCCCAATCAACTTCATAATGATCAGCCATTGTCATAGACGCCGTATCTATACGCATAATACTTTGAGGAATACCACATTTGGTGTAAGCCTCTATTTGTTCTAATGTTAATTTCCTATTCGGCACCTCCTTATATAAATCATAGATAAACTGGCTTAGGAGTTCTGGTTGTGTACCAAAATTCACAAAATATAGTTGCTTGATTTTGCTTCCAGGATTCGTTGGAGAAATCATATCTCGATAAGCATATAATCCGATACCCCAAGTATTTGGGCCTATATTTTTAAGCGGTTTTCCGTCCAAATTCTCTATAGGTGGCAAGTTTCCTTCCTCTTTAATAATAGTACACTCCTCTGGTACAAAAGCCGCCGTAGTTCCATTAATAACATATTTACCAATACTACTTAGGGCCAATTGTCCTGCTGCATAATTACTAATAGTAGAGGCATTATAGGCCTCTTTTGTAAAAAAATTGATATCGTAAGGGCGTATCCACTCCGCTAAACACATCGCATTATTGTGTGCCGTATAAATCGTTATTTGGTCGTTTGTATCATCATAATCAGTTGAAAAATGAACGCATTCCATCGGAACTCCACCATAAGGTTTATTTGTTAAGCCTTCAATTGGTTGACCACTAACTGCTCTTGCTACTACTGTATCACTACTCCCTAAATCCGACTTTTTAATAATCCAAACTTGAGTACTAGGTAAGATCGTTTTAGAACCGAGTATCCGAATTAATTCATCTATTTCTGGTTCATGTGGAAATGGATTATTAATTAATAGATCAAAAGAAAACTTAAAAGAAGAATCCATTAAAAGGATATAATGCTCACTAATACTCGTTTGATGCATACATTGGTAAATCACCAAACTCTCCTCTTTTTCATCTACTAATTTCCAAGTTTGCAATGCACCTGATCCATCAAATCGAACCAGCCGTACCTCATCTATTGTTTTCGTTGCTGCTTCTATTTTATTTCCCAACCAACTAAGTAACCATTTTTCAATCCAACCAAGTGAACTACCTAATATTCTTCCGAAAAATCCGCGTTTTTTCTTTTTCTTTTTAGTCGTTACAATATTTTTCCCTCTTTTCTCAATCGCATTATATATATCTTGTACTGCTTTATCTTTAGACCCATGATTTTTAAATGACTGGGCTATGATTTTCAAATCTTTCTTTAAAGAGCCTTTATCCTTTCTTAATATCTCATATAAATATTGTCGGCTATTATCGGTTGCAGCAGACTTCGTAAAATTAACGGCATACAAGACCTTATCAACAGGGTCCCAAGAAGGATGAGCTGTTGTTTCAAACATTGGAAATGGGCCTGTCAAAAAAGGCGGCACTCCTACTAGCCATTCTTTGTTATATCCTATAGGGCTCACAAATTCTAAAGTGCTAGGATCTATTTTTATTGGTCGACCCGTATCATAAGTCGCTAATAAGGAAGGGCCAGAATCATTCTTAAATTGAACAGGAATTAATGCCGTATTCGCATAATTCACAGAACCTAACAAAAAAGACATGCGAGAAATACCAGCATTGGAAAAATGAAAATGTTCAAAATCCTTTCTAGATTCCCCACCCACCTTTGATGCCTCATCCGCATAATAGGAAGGGGTTTTAACCAGTTGACTAGAAACTTTTACTTCATTGGGTTGAGATAAATCAAACATAAAAATCATCCCATTACCATTCAATACGGGCGAGCCGTATTCAGGATTTCGTTTTCCATCTACTTTGGCCGGATAGGGATAGCCCCCAGAATTTACCGTCCCACATTGAGTCATCAAGTAAATATAGCCATATAAATTATTGGGTAAAGTACCGGCAATAGGCGTTAAGGTAACATTGGAAATTTCCTGCCGATCGCCAGAAAATAAGAAAGGAAGGTTAGCGCTACTCATAGTAACTTAGTTTTTTTGGGGTTTTTAATAATGCCTCTAATCTACTGAAAATTAGTAATAACCTTATACAAAAAGTAATTTTTTTTATTCCATTTACACTGTCGTTATTAATAAACTAAAAATTCGAATTCAAAAATCGTTATGATTTTCATTTTTTAAAATTAACATACCAGCCAAAGTGTTTTTTAATAATGGCTTCTTTTTCTTTTCTAATAAAATCTAAGTAGGCAGAAGCGACAGGTGATAGTTTTTTATTTTTTAACCAAATTAATCGCCAATAAGTTAAGATCGGAAGTCCCTTAGACGGTATTATATATATGTCTTTATTTTTTAATTCATTATTCATCCCTATCAAAGGAATGATAGAATACCCAAGCCCTGCGACCACAGCTTGTTTCACGGTTTCATTCGAGGTTAACTCTATACTTTTCCGTTTAGTAGAATTACGAAAATACAAACTCATTGCATTTCTTGTAGCGGAACCTTGTTCTCGATAAATTAATGGTCGAGATTTAATTATCTTTTTAGTATTACCAATCAGAAATAATTTATTTTCCAACAATATCTCTTCATCCGTTTCGATATTTTCTGGTAGCACAGAGACCAATGCAAAATCAATCTCATTATTTTGGAGTTGTTTTATAACAATAGTCTTGTTAGAAACATCAAGCGTAAGGTCTATGCCTGGATAGGTATGAACAAATTCACTTAGATAATAAGGAATAACATACTTACCTGTAGAAGCAGAAGAAATTCTAAGCTTACCCGTTAGCAGTCCTTCATATTCCTTGGTTTTATATTTAAGCTCCTCTGCTTCGTTTAATATATTTTTAGCAATCTGAGCAATCGATTTCCCAAAATCCGTAAGCTGAAATTTTTTTCCTACTTTTTCAATCAATGGAATATCGAATTGCTTTTGGAAATTTTTTAATTGTATAGACAGGGCTGGCTGAGTCATGTACATTTCTTCAGCAGCTCTTGTAATATTCTGATGTCGGACTACTTCTAAGAAAATCTTTAATTGATGGAACGTAAAATTCATACTGTTGAAATGTTAGGTAAAAATTTAACTTGGCTTTATAGTGGAGAAATCTATAAACAACTTCATTGTTTAAAAATAACTCAACAAGATAAAGAGAAACTTGCAACTATAAAAAATTTTTATACAAACCATAAATATTATATACTTTTATAAATGGCTTAAAAACTCCATATTTGTATTCTAGGATATAAAAAACATTTTTACCATCTTTTAAAATCATTCTAAAATGAAGAGTAAGAAAAATTTACGTATTTTGTATAAATATATAGGTAGTTTAATTAATTCAAAAAAACCTTATAATCGATTGGAAAATCATCAACCGAGCTGGATGTATAGAAATGAATAATTTATTTCCTAATACTTTATGTTTTCAATCGCTTCGACTTTATTTTATATTCACAAATTTGATTTCCATTCAAGTGTTCCTACACTTATCTCGATCTACATTTAGAGGACATCTCCTGTCTCAAAAAAACAAAAGTCTGACAAGCATATGCTTGTCAGACTTTTGTTTTTTATAAATAATCGAGAAGTAAATTTTATTGACATTCTAATCTTGACTAGCATAAGGGTCGGCGATACTCTAATATACTAGAGTCAATGGCAGCTAGGCCATATTAGTCATTCCAAATATCATGGTATATTTGAACTAGAATTAATCATAAGACGTTAGAGTATCAAAGATTCCAAAATCATTAAGCTCAATAAATTACTACGTGTGTAAATAAACCTGAGTAGTTAGAAAATATAACGAATGAATTTAAAAGAAAAAGTCAGAGAGGTTGTCAGTCAAATAGAAATTTTCACAAAAGAAGAAATAGAAACAATTGTAGACATTACAATAGTTGATTCCTATAAAAAAGGGACCATCCTATTAAAAGAAGGTCAAATACCTACCAAGTGCTATATGGTTCTGGAAGGCTGCATTAGAGAATATCAAATTATAGATGGTGAAGAAAAATCAACTGCTTTTTATATGGAGGGAGAAAGTTGTACTTCCTATGTAAATAAGGGTAGAACTGTTTCCTCAAATCATTATTGGGAATGTGCAGAGGATTGTATCCTTACGATAAGTCATCAAAATTTTGAAGATCAATTACGTACTTTAGTACCTAGGCTCGATGCGATAATAAGCCATGTAGCAATGGAGAAACTAAATAACGCCAAAGAGGAATGGAGCGACTTTGTCTCTTCCTCTCCTGAAGAAAGATACCTAAATTTATTACAAAATCGCCCCAGTCTTTTAAATAGAATACCACACCACCAGATTGCCAGTTACTTAGGCATGAAACCGCAATCACTAAGTAGAATCCGTAAAAGGACATTAGAAAAAATTAAAAACAGCAAGATAGATTAAGTCCTCCTATATCCCATTAGACTTATTCCCAAATAATTAACACCTATATGAAAATATCTTTTTCCGCTATTTTCCTCCAAAAAATAAGTCCGTAGCTGGGCTATGCACTGATTTTTTTGGAGAAAACTAGCAAAAAAATCTATAATTCATATAAGTATTCCTTATTTAGGAACAAGTCTATTTTTTAGAAATAGATACGGTATAGAAAATTAGGAATAAGACCAACTTGTTTTTCATAAGCCACACCATTGGGTTCATTAACATCGTAAAATTCTCTCAGCCGAGCTTGGTTATTGGTCAAATTATCAAAGTTTAAAAATAACTCGTGAGTCGTCTTTTTCTTATTCCATTTATAACTCACACTAAAGGTAATATTGCTTAAGTTATCCAATTTGTTTTCGTAAGCTTTATTGAAATCGAGTATTAAACCATTTTCTACATCGACAGCAAGGTTGCCATTTGCGTCTCTAAGTAATGGTATATAATATCTGCCTCCACCAAAAAACGTTTTGACATTGACAGCAAACACTTGATTCTGTTTTTTACCTAATCGAGAAAATTCTTTTCCAGCTAACACATTAAAAATATAGTTGCCATTAAATCGTGTATTCCTTTCTACTCCATCTAGTGCGGTATATTTAGACTCATACAAGGAAGTATTGAAGAGGAAGTAAAATCCGTTTTTCAAAAATCGTTCTAGTGTCAATTCCAATCCATAATTTTTTCCAGTTCCCTCATTGACCAAGTCCACATAATTTAATTCTAACCCTTCATTTAAAGTAGTGTAAGAGCTATTGGGATCGTTTTGTACAGGAACATTGTTTAAGTCTTGCAGATAGGCTTCTAATTTAATACGTAAGTTTTTGGAAAAATATTTATTGTATCCTAATACGTAATGGCTTGCTTTTATCAAGCCCAAATCCAAATTGGGCGTTGTTATGGTACCGTTAGGTTTTTCTACTCTTGCAAAATAATTATGAATACCTTCCATTCTACTATGTAAGCCAAAACCAAAACTTATGGAACTTGATTTATTTAGATCATAGTTGGCCGCCAATCGTGGTTCTATAGTGAATTTGTTATTAAAAATAATATTGGTATTGTGCAATCCGAACACAAAACTTAGTTTATCGGTTGGAATATATTTCCAATTTAAAAAACTTTTAAAAGACGTGATGTTATCCTTAAAATCTACCAATGTTTGTCTCTCTTCAAATACATTTAATGAAAATTGCGTTAAGTTTTGTTCCAATAAAGTAAATTGAATACCTGCGGAAAACTTATTTTTTGGATTTAGTTTATACTTATATTGGCTATTCAGTTTATAGGCATTTTTCTTTAAGTCTGAATTGAATTTTAATCTCTTTTCAGCCACTGAATCGATTGATGTTATATTTTCGAAAACTTCATCTTCAATTCCTTCCCTTGAAAAGAGCAAAGTCGTTTTTACGTAACTTTTAGGAGAAATATTTAGAATATGATTCAAGCCAATATTCAACAAGTTAGACCCCTTTTTAAAATCCTCTATAATGTCTGTCTGTGCAAAGTCATTTCCAGGCGTTACAATCAGGTTAGGATTGATATCTAAAAAAGTAAAATTGCTATTGCCTTGTAATCCAAAAAGAGAAAACGTTCCAAACTTTTTTGTTGGAAGATAAATTTTGAAAGCAGCATCTTGAAATTTCAATTTCACATCTTCTTCTAATGGGACCACTCCGAGTTCGATAGCAGCACCAATTGTAGAATATCGAAAATTGGCTAGGTAGGAACCTTGATAGTCTTTTTTAAATGGGCCTTCTACCGTCAACTCTGTTCCTAAAAGCCCAAATCCAAAAATCCCTTCAAATTTTTCATTATTCCCCTTACGCATTCGTACATCATACACGCCAGAAAGGGCATCTCCAAATTCTGAAGGAAAAGCGCCTGTATAAAAATCAGAAGTCGATAATAGGTTATTGTTCAAAGCACCTGTCGCACCACTGATAGAACTTGGATCGCCGAAATGGTTGGGATTAGTAATTTCGGCACCATCTAATCGCCACCCTACATACTTGGGGGAATTACCCCGAATAATAATGTCATTACCTCCGTCTTGCAAATTCGAAACCCCAGCAAAATTACTAGTAATCTTAGCAGGGTCATTAAACCCTCCTGCATAACGAGAGGTCTGCTCTGCAGAAATTGAGCGCGAACTGACGATGGCTGCTTCATTCAATGCAGTTCCTTTTTTCGTGGAGGCCGTAACAACGACTTCTGCTAATGCCTCCGCCGACTCAACTAAAGCAATGTCTAAAACTATTTCTTTTGCAGAATTTAATTCAATATTGGATATAGCGTAATCTTGGTAACCAATATAAGAAACGACCAAATTCACCCTACCAATAGGGATTTTTTCTAATCTAAAATTTCCATTCTCATCTGAAGTTGTACCCATATCTAATAATACATTATCTACAGAAACAGTAGCACCTATTAAAGGAATCTGCGTATCATCATCAATGATGGTTCCTCGAATAAGTTGAGTAGTATTCTGTCCAAACAAGGCCAAATTTGATGTGACAGAAAATGCGATAACGAATAAAATAATTCTAATCATGTTTTCTATGTTTAATTTCATATGGCAAATTTTAAAAAAACAAACTCCTTGTGCATTCACTTTAGTTAACAAATGCCATAGGACAACAGTTATCTTCCAATGCTACCTATAGTTACATGGTGGTTTTTCCTGCATTGTAGTAATTAAAAGGTCACAAGGAGTAGCTTGCAACTAGTATTGAAATGTAAGAGGCCTTTTGAACGAACTGTTGTAATTCATAGAATTACCTAATATCATTTAGCATTTTACAGGCGAGATTGGACACAATCCCTTAGTCGAATAAAAAGAATGGCGTAAAAAATATTTAGTAAATTAACTTTAGTGAATGAAATTCATAAGATGGCGCGATAACTTTGCATTATTAAATGATTTAAAACATCACTATTATGAATGTAAAAAACATCGTACTGATTACGGGGGTAGCTTATGCTTTAGTATTTGGAATTAGTATAATCGGAAATGGCTTCTACCTTGAAAAGGTTTTGGAAAAAGGAAATTGGTTATTAACCTATCAAAATATCCTTGAGTATCCGCTTACTTTTAGAATTGGAATTAGTAGTTGGTTTGTAGTCATCATTTGCGATGTGATTGTGGCGTGGGGTATATATCTATTATTTAGATCTACCAACAAAGAACTTGCATTACTTACTGCTTGGATGCGAATTATTTTTGCCTCCATCTATGCTATTGGGTTTTTACAACTCTTTGAGCTTTCTACTTTAATACACGACAATGATTATATTAATTCGTTCCATCAAAATCAGTTAGTTACCCAAACAATGCTTTCCATAAAACATTATGATAGCTATGTAAATCTTAGCTTTCTATTTTTTGGACTTCATATAGGGCTACTCGCCTACCTGATACTACGTTCCAAGCTAATCTCTAGGCTAATAGGCTATGCGCTAATAATTGCTTGTATCGGTTATTTGATTAACAGTTTCGGCAGTTTCATATCTAAAGATTTTGCAAACAATCAATATTTATTTATCGTATTTGTTGCGATACCTGCAATCATCTCTGAATTATCACTCACTATATTTTTAATTGTGAAAAACAAAGAGATAAGTCAACAATTACAAGAATCAAACTAGTGAATAATGTTATGATTTATCAATACTAAAAACTAACTTTAACAAAAGCTATGAGGACCATAGCTAAACGTAGGATGTTAAAAAACGGAACAGCTATTATGAAGAAAGTTGAAATGGAAGGAAATATAATTGAATACCAAGATTTCGGAAAAGGAAAGCCGATGGTATTTATACACGGCGCATTTTCAAGTGGAAATACTTGGAGAAAAATTATTCCTGAACTTTCCAAAAAATATCATTGTATCCTACCTGAATGGCCTTTTGGTGGACATAAAACTCCAATTTTAAAAGAAATGGATTTCACGCCTGATGGCATTGCGAATCTAATTGCCAATTTCATAATTAAAATTGGATTGGAAGAGTGTATTATTGTTGCCAATGATACAGGTGGGGCATATGCACAAGTATTTGCGTCTAAGTATAAAGAAATGGTTTCCCATTTAATTTTGAGTAATTGTGAAGGCTTCGATATATTTCCTCCCAAAAAATTTAAATCCCTATCAACGATGGTTAAAGTGCCTGGGTATCTTTGGCTAATGGCAAAACTATTCACGTATAAACCTTCCTTAAAATGGGATATGGCATTCGGGCTTTTAAGTCATTCATTACAACAAGAAGAAATATATGAATTGTATGTAAAACACTTTGCAGAAAGCAAATTAATAAGGAATGATTTTAAGAAGATGGCTATTCAATGGAGTCCAACATATACAAAAAAAGCAGCTATTGACTTAAAGGAATTTAATAAGCCCGTATTAATCGCTTGGGGAATAGACGATTTAGAGTTGTTCCCAATTGAGTTGGGTAAGAAGCTAACAACCATTTTTTCAGAAGTGACATTCGTTGAAATCAAAAATTCCAAGACTTATGTTCAAGAAGATAATCCCAATGCATTAATAGAAAGTATCAATCAATTTCTCAATTAAAAATGTAATACTACCTTGGATATATGCTGAGTCCTTCTATTCGGTATTTATGTCATAGAATCTAATTTGGCAGAAACGACAGGTGAAAATTTTTATTCTTTATTCATCTCAATCGTAAATAAATTAAGTTCGGAAGAAAATTTAATTAATTCTAAAAACTTCTATAATCAATTGAATAGCACCACCCTAATGGAGGTATAGGAATGAAATGCTGAACGTCAAACAGTGAAAAAACTATCTCACCAATGATAATCCATACTAAAAATTTAGTACCTTTAAGAAGGTCACAAACATTAAAAGATGCGGCTTGTAGCTTGTGTTTTGTATTTTGTAACTTCTAACTTGTAGTTTGTAACTATCCGTTTCTAATTCATTTTTCCCCAAGGGAATAAACTTCAAACCAATTCATAATGAAAACATTACCCCTACGATTTTTAATGAGCATCCTGATCTTAGCTAGCTTGGCGATAAGCTTTTCTTGCTCAATGCCAAATGCAAAGAAGTCTCATAAAGAAACCAAAATTGACGTATCTGAAACAGAACCAGATGGTGCCAATCCTAATCTGGACATAATGGATCTATCAGAAGAGGTAGATAACGAAGATACATCCAATCATAGAGGAGAAATCATCGTACCCAACCCAGCTCTTGACTCTGTACCTGAGCAGCCAGTTACATTAAACCCCGGAGAATATCAAGCAGGTATTTTTAAAGATAGTTTGACTATGGAACAAATCTATGCACCTATGTTGGCTCCTATTGCCAGTCTAAAAACCAATGATCCTAAAACCTATTGGTTTATTGTTTCGTGGTTAAACACTGCTTATAAAACACCTGTTTGGACAGGTTATGAAAATTATGACACCTGGAAAGCTGAGCGGTTGAAAGCTGGTATTGACTGTAGCGGTTTTTGTCGAGTAATGGCCGATCGCCTTTTTGACAAAAAGATTAGAGGTGGCTCACAAGGAATTTACGAAAGCCAAGTAGAAAAGATCGATAGAAATCAATTGCAAAAAGGCGATTTGGTTTTCTTTACCTTTCCTGGTTCTGAAGAAAGAAAAATTGTACACATTGGCATGTATTTAATGGATGATTTGTTTGTACATGCCACATCTACTCGCTCTGCATCATTAGGACGGGGTTTGAATATAAATTCTTTAAAGGAAAAAAGATGGGGTGAAACATATGTTGGCGCTGGGCGGATATTAGCAAGTAACTAATAATAACCATTGTTGGTCAATAGCTATATGGCTTCATTTAATAAATACTACTCCATTATTAAGCCAGCAAACTTCTATTGACCCAACCAAGGATATAGAAGAGCCCCTTGTATCCAATACAGATGTACTTGACATCACCACATTAGCTCCTCCTATTCTTACCAAAGCTGGACCACCTCTAACACTTCCCATAGCAACTATTAAAAAACTACCTCTTTTTACACCTTTGGAACAATAGTGAAACTATTTGGAACAATAACAATCACCTTATTGATAGGTAACAGCTAACTTTACAACATACTATAGAAAACCTTGTCTTAGTTATGGATGCTGCTGATGTTGGGTAATATTTTGAACGTCTCCCCCAATATCTAAGACAAGCTACACACACACATACTATGGCTACCCCAAAAAAAAGAAAACGACCCGCTATAGATAGATGTAATACTATCTTAAATCTGACTAACTTAGTCCATCTAAGATTGGACGCTATTCCAATTCTCTCCGCCTACACAAAACTAATAATAGGCCTTCTTATACTATTCCTATTCCTATCCCTACCCATCTTTGGGCAAATGAATCCTATTGATTCCCTTGCTCTGCTACCAGTAGATGCGTCAGTAAAAGAACGATTAGCTCTAAAAAAGCAAATAGATAATTATTTCCAAAAGAATAAAGACGAAGCATTAATCGACCAATACTACGAGCTTGCGCAATCAAGAAAAGATTCCTTTTTTCTCCATAACAGCTACTATCATAAGGGGGAATCTCAAAAACATAAAGAAATATATAGAAAATACGGTTTTCACCTGAAAGACATAGACGGTAAGGCTTCTCTATATGATTGTTTAAATATTTTTCATGACAAAGAAGGAAATACGACTTTCGAAGAGCTACGAAAAAAGCAGGAGCTTTTTGGCAATAATCTAACCTTAGAGAATACCGATACCTATAATCCCGAAGAGGTATATTGGGGAAAAGTAACCCTTAGAGGAAATAGTGAAAAAGACGATGATTATCTGTTTCATTTTTCTCCGAATGATTATGAATCTTGGAACAAAATAGATGTTTGGCTAGTTCATGGAAATGATAGTATTGCCTACTTTCAAACAGGAGATAAATTTGCGGCAGCAGAAAAGCATATTCCTTCAGTAATGAATTTGCTCCGCTTTACTATTCAACAAAACGAAAAGGTAAAGCTCTACTTTAGAATGAAAGGGGTAGATAAAAACAAGTTACGTAAACCAAGTAATATAAATATTTCTCTCATTGATGAAGAAGAGTTCCCTGGCTTCTTTCTGAATTATCCTTTTAAAGGAGAATATAGTTTTAAGAAAAATCATGAAAGACCGTTTTCTTCAAATGGAATTTATAATCATCAACTTTATGTGGATGAAAGCGGCATTGCAACCAT
>CALJIY010000421.1 GCA_937973945.1 uncultured Saprospiraceae bacterium
AGAGTTATTGACGAATGGACAATTTAAGGCAGTCATAGATCGTACTTATCCCTTGGAAGAAATTGCAGATGCTTATCGGTATGTAGAGACGGGAGAGAAGACGGGTAATGTGGTAGTGGTGATGAATTAAAAAATTGGTGAGGTGATTAATAGTGGTGATTCTAGTAGTTTTCTGCTTATCAATGAAACATTTGGACAGACCGAATAATCATTGTATCTTGTGTATCAAACTACTATTAGAAAACAGCCTTAGTTTACCCATACTAAAGCCTCAAAACCAAAACAGATGCAAACCTATATTACTAGGCTTTGTGCAATTATCTTATTGATACAGCTTACCATAATTAGTAGCACTGCACAAGACAGCTTACTTCATCTACTGACCACGACCTTACCTGATACCACCCGAATAGATGTATTGGGAAAATTATCCAAAACTTTATTAAGTACCAATACGGATCAAGCTATAGCATATGCCCAAGAGGCAGTTGACTTATCCACACAAGTAGGGGATGCAGAACGTAGCGCCTACATGCTTAAATCTGTTGGCTTAGGTTATTATTATAAAGGAGAGTTTGTAGAGGTTTTAGATTATTGGCGAGCCTCCTTAGAGGAATTTAAAAAGATTAACCATCCCAAAGGAATCAGTAATTTACTAAGTAATATAGGTGCCGTTTACAGTACAACAGGAGATTATACAAAAGCCTTAGAATATCATCTAGAAGCCCTGAGAATAGCGGAGAAGCAAAAGGATGATTTCAGACGAGCAACCGTCTTACAAAATCTTGGAGCGGTCTATTCTAACAACGGCCAGTTTGAGCTATCCAAAACGTATTATCAACAAGCCATGACCATTTGTCAAAGCATCGACTATCAAGAATGTATAGGTTTGGTCAGTTTGAATTTAAGTGAAGTTTATGAAAACATGGAGAACTTACCAGAAGCGGTTGTATGGATGAAAAAAGCCAAAGAAATTATGGCAGCCACTAAATCTCCTATGTTGTCTGAAACACTCGCTAAATCAAGTAACTTAAAAATAAAAGAAAAGAAATTTGAAGCGGCACTCCAAGAAGCAAAGTCGGCTTACGATTTAGCCGCTAGCAGCAATAACAAAACGGCATTACAAATGTCGCTGATTGTCCTTGGAAATATATATACGCAGACCCTGAACGAGGAACAAGCTATATACGCTTTCCAGGAAAGTATCCAGTTAGGTAAAAAGATCGGTATTAATAATAATATGCAAGTAGCCTATAAAGGATTGATTGATGCCTATCGGAATAAAGGAAATTTTCTAGATGCCTTAACTGCTCAAGACAGCTTGGAAAGTATCAATCAAACGATCTATGATTTAGAAAGAGATAAAAAATTATCCAATCTACAATTAGAGTTTGACTTAGAAAAAAGAGAAGCAGAAATTGCTTTATTAAATGCAGACAACGCCTTGAAAAATCAGCAAATAGCAAAGGCAAAAGTGGAAAGGAATTTTTTAACGGCCATTGCTGCTTTCTTATTCTTATTAATTGGTGGTATAGGGTATCTCTACCAATATTCGCAGAAAAAGAATAAAATTATATCAGAGGAAAGAAACAAATCTGATCATTTGTTGAAAAATATTCTTCCTCCTGAAACAGCAGAAGAACTGAAAAAGAATGGTGTAGTACAACCTAAAAGCTATGAGGAAATAACCGTTTTATTTACAGACTTTGTGGGTTTTACAAAAAAAGCAGCTAGTAATTCTCCTGAGATAATCGTGTCTAGCATCGACTATTATTTTAAAGAGTTTGATAAAATTATTTCCGACAATCAGTTAGAAAAAATCAAAACGATGGGCGATGCCTATATGTGTGCGGGCGGGTTACATATAGCTGATAATCATCACGGAACAATTACAAAAAATACGATTAAGGCCGCTTTTCAAATACTCCAATTTGTAAAGCAGACGGCCGCCAATCCACCGCTAGGTATTGTTCCTTTTCAAATAAGAATAGGTATTGATAGTGGTCCTGTTGTTGCAGGTGTGGTGGGACAATCTAAGTTTCAATATGACATATGGGGGGATACGGTGAACGTGGCTGCAAGAATGGAAGCTAATAGCGAACCCAATAAGATCAATGTATCTGAAAATATCTATCAACAATTAAAAGATAGTTTGGAATTTCTCTATAGAGGCACGATAGATGTTAAAAATAAAGGCTTAATGAAAATGTATTTTTATGAGTCTACTTAACTGCTTTTTAATTGAAGTTGTTTAAGAATATGATTTATAGTCCCAAAGCTGTCTACTAATTGGCGGACAGCTTTGAGACTGAAGGCCATTTTTAAACGACTTCATTAATAGAATATATGAAAGCGATCACTTATAAAAAGTACGGCTCCACAGCGGAACTACAGTTACAAGAGGTAGCACGACCTGTGCCAAAAGATACCGAAGTATTACTAAAAGTGGTAGCTGTCTCTTTAAATTCATCGGATAAGGAATTCCTAACAGCAAATCCAGGTTATGTTCGGATGTGGGGGCCTTTTAAACCCAAGTACTCGATACTTGGATCAGATGTAGCAGGCCAAGTCATAGCCGTAGGTAAACAAGTAAAAAATATAAAAGTAGGGGACGAAGTTTTTGGGGACATTATGTATCAATGGGGCGGCTTTGCAGAATATGTTTGCGCGAAAGCGAATGCTTTAGTACAAAAACCAGTCAGCATGACTTTTGAAGAAGTGGCGGCCATTCCGCAAGCGGGCGTGGTGGCGCTGCAAGCACTTAGAGACAAAGGAAAGGTACAAGCAGGGCAAAACGTTTTAATCAATGGCGCTGGTGGTGGGGCTGGTAGTTTTGCTATTCAACTTGCAAAATATTATGGCGCAGTTGTAACGGGTATTGATCATCCTTCCAAATTATCTTTTATGCGCTCTATTGGGGCAGATCATGTCATTGATTATTTCAACGAAGATTTTACAAAGAATGGACAGCAGTATGATCTAATTATAGATTTTGTAGCGACTCGTTCTTTATTCGATCATAAAAGCGTACTCAAACCAACCGGTCAATATGTACTAGTAGGTGGATCCGTGAAGCGCCTCTTACAAGCTTTAGTAATTGGTTCCTTGATTTCCTTTACTGGTAAACAAAAATTTGGTATATTAGCACATGAACCATCTCGAAAAGATTTAACTTTTTTGTTATCTTTAATTGATTCTGGCAAGGTAATTCCAGTAATAGATAAAAAGTTTTCGCTGAGGGAGGTACCAGAGGCCATGCAGTATTTAGCGGATGGAAAAACGAAAGGGAAGGTACTTATTCGAGTTGCGGATTAATGGGTTCGAAGAAGACTTGGTAAGTTTTAAAAACTTACCAAGTCTCATTAAAAAAAAGATTATGAAAGAATATACAAACCCCGATGAACAAGCCTTAGTCCCCACTAATTCAAATCTCCCCGTAGAAAGCGAACTAAAAAGTTGTGTAGCAGAGAATGGCCTTTTAACAGAAGAAGAAATCCAAGAAGTACTTGCCTTGATTCCTATTCACCAGTATAAGAAAGGGACTATTTTAGTGAGGGAAGGTTCCTATTCTGCCATTAGCTATTCTGTTCTAAGAGGATGTGTACGACAGTATTATTTAAAAGATGGGGAAGAGCGAACCACCTTCTTTTATACAGAAGGACAATCTATTTATTCTCCAAAAAGACAGGTAAACAGAATTCCTTCTAAACACTATCTCCAATGTGTAGAAGATTCCCAATTAACCGTTTTGACAGCTGAAAATCAAATAGCCTTATTTCGGAGATTTCCTTTCTTTGAGCGTTTATCTAGACTCGCATTAGAAGAAGAATTAGCAAATTATCAAGAGATGTTAGCGACCTACATCACAACGACACCAGAAGAACGCTATTTTAATTTAGTAGAATTTCGACCAGATCTATTAGATCGTGTCCCGCAATATCAATTAGCTAGCTATATTGGTGTAAAACCAGAATCCTTGAGTCGTATTCGAAAACGGATTGTTATTAATCAGCGGAAGAAAAGGATTAGCTAAGTAAAGAACTAGATTCTATTCGTTTAATTCCTGAATCATTTTATTTGAGTGGTCAATTGCCCACTTTTCGATCGCAGAACTGTAGGCAATCGTTTTATTAAAATAATCTATAGCTTTCTGTTTACTTCCTTGTTTCTTAGAAATTATTGCAATTCCATAGTAGCCACCAAAATAAGTTGGATAGTCGACTACTAATTGTTCAAACAATTTTAAAGCATTAGGACTTTGATTATTATTAATGTAACTAATTGCAAAATTAAAAAGAGACCCTTTTGTAAAGGAATAATTTACAGAATCGGTTTTAATAGTATTAAGTAATTTAATTCCGTTTTCAATTCCATTTTCTGCAATCTCTTTTTCAACGACAACCTCAAATGGCATTTGGAATTTTCCATTTATAAAATGACTGATTAAGGCTTTTGCCCTATTAGCTAACTGCTGGCCTCTTTTATTCCTATTAGTAAAAATCGCAACAGAAATATTTTCACTTGGAATTCTAATAACATAACTTCCAAATCCTGTAGAAGAACCTCCATGTTCTAGTATTTTTATTCCATTATAATAAGAAACCCGCCATCCAAAGCCATACCCTTTCTCATCTGACTTACCCTCCTCATCATAATGATAGAATGCTTTATCTAATTCAGCTTGAGGAAGTATTTGATCTGAATATAGTGCTTGATCCCATTTGAAATAATCTAAAACAGAAGAATAAATACCGCCATCACCTTGAATCGCACTTGATATGCTCTGGTCTTTTGCAGTGATCACCGTATCCTTTACAATATAACCATAAGCTCTATTTTGAATAGGTTTATCCTTTTCTAAAATAATAGAATTGGTCATATTCAAAGGGCGAAATATTTCTTGATTCATGTATGCTGAAAAAGACATACCGGTAATTTTTTCAATTATCTGCGCTAAAACAGCATAGCCCGTATTACTATATGCATATTTCGTTCCCGGTTGAAAATAGGTAGAATCCGTTGTAAGAAGACCATTTAAAACGTCTTTGTCTAACATTTGCTCTGTCCTTCCTTCTTGTATAAAGCGGTTATATTTTATTAATCCTGAGCGGTGAGTTAGTAAATGTCTAATGGATATAGTTTTACCATATTCTGGGAATTCGGAAAATACATCTGTTAATTTAGTTTCATAAGACAATTTACCCTGATGAATTAATAACATGATGGCAGCTGCAGTAAATTGCTTTGTAACGGAGGCAATTCGATAATTTGTTGTAGGCGTTGCAAGTTGACCATTAGCAATATCAGCATATCCATAACTTTTTGCTAATCTAACCGCACCATCTTGGATGACAATAAAGCTTGCACTCGGTCGCTCTCCAGTATATTCTTTAAACAGGTAATCGATAAACGCTTTATCATAATCTAATTCCTTATTCTCCTTACGCATATTCTTTGAAGAATAACAGGAGGCAAATAAGAATAAGATTACAGAAATTTGGAGATATTTCATTTTGAATTATTTCTTAAAAATAGAAATAAAGAGCTTATTAATAAAATTAATCCTGCACTAATTAAAAGGATCTGTATATCCCCAATAAAAGTACCAAGTACTCCAATAAAAGTAGCACCTCCTATCCAAATGGCTAGGGAACTTA
>CALJIY010000422.1 GCA_937973945.1 uncultured Saprospiraceae bacterium
TGGTGATAAGGATATTTTTCATACTTATATTTTGAATAAGCTATTTTTTGAAAGCTTCAATTCTTTTAAGACAGTCACGATTTTTTAGCAAAAAATGCATCCTGTATTAGACTTTGTTCTTTTTTCATTGAAAAAAAAGAACCAAAAATTCTAGTCCAAAAAAACTCCCTCCGGTCAAACAGTTTTTGGACTAGCTAACCCGCCTAAACGTTGACCATTACGTGTTGACAGCAATAGCCTACTAAAAAAAACGAGGATTGGTATTGCCTGACAATTTTTTCCCAATGCTATATTCTATCATAATTTCATAACTTCCATTATGAAAATCTTTGACTTGAGATAAGGTGTAGTCATAGGCCAAACCTAATTTCAAGTCTTTAGAAAATAGAATTTGTAAAATAAAATCCATCGAGTCCCCTGCGCTATTTCTTGTTTGCGTTACTGGAACGGGAAGCGCAGTTGGACTTGCTGGAGTCGTAGTTGTGGTCGTTTGTCCAGTGATGCCCCCTAGTCTGTAAGTGACACCAATATTGAACAAATCTAAAAAGACCAAGCCTGCATGAAGATCGATATCTATGGGTGCATTGGGTGTATATTTTACTAAACCATCTGGCTTAAATTTTATATTTTCCGTTAAAGGAATAAT
This sequence comes from uncultured Saprospiraceae bacterium, assembly GCA_937973945.1. Classification (GTDB taxonomy): domain Bacteria; phylum Bacteroidota; class Bacteroidia; order Chitinophagales; family Saprospiraceae; genus JAFMDF01. The sequence goes on from CALJIY010000422.1 coordinate 647, forward strand.
TCCACCAATCATGAATAAGCCGTGTCGCTCTTCTATGGAATAGGCCGTGTTGGCTGCTGTTGATCCTGCAAAAGTTAGGTCTCCTCTTAGTAATCTGGGTGCGGATGCTCCTACATAAAATTGCTCTGTGTGGTAATATGCTCCTAGACCAATATTCGGCAGGAATTTTACATCGCCAGCATTTCCATATAAAGGATCCGCCGAATTGATGGCAGATACGCCTAGCCAATTGACTCTATAACTTCTCATTAAGGCTTGTAAACCTAAAGACAGATGGCCATTGCCTAATGGTATTCTATAAGCATATTGCAGGTTATAAAACCAAGAATTAGTCGGTCCAATTTCATCGTGATGAACGGATAAGCCAATACCTACTTTATCTCCTAGAATAGGCGTATGGAAACTAAAACTTTGACTCACTGGCGCGCCATCCAACTCCACCCATTGTGTTCGGTATAAGGCCGAAAAAGTGGGCGCCCCTTTACTTCCTGCATAAGCAGGATTAAGGGCTATTTTATTAAACATAAATTGCGTGTACTGTACGTACTGTTGCGCGTCCAGTTGAAACGCAAAGCTTAGCAAAATTGTAAATAGGTATATTTTTTTCATAAAAAATAGGTTTAAAACCATGTATGTTCTTTTTTCATTGAAAAAAAAGAACCAAAAATTCTAGTCCAAAAAAACTGGCAACCCATCCCTTCGGGTTCGGAAGTGTACTTCCTCATGGTCAAACAGTTTTTGGACTAGCTAGCCCGCTTAGATGTTGACCATAAAACGTTGACAATAATAGTTTCAACTTCGGTTTTCCATCAATTTTTCACCATACAGGATATAAAGAGAATAGAGACTAATTTCGTTTAAAATCAGACGATAGTTCATCGTTATTTATATGAAAGACATCTCTCCTCTCTGCTCTCTATTCTCTACTCTACAATTACCGCTGTAAGAATATATAGCCACTTAAAGTTGTTCCAGCAGGATCATTGACTCTAAGTATATAGTAATATGTTCCAGCAGGTAAATCTGCTCCGTTATAAGTGCCGTCCCAATCATTTTGATAGTTATCAGAAAAGTAAATCTCATCGCCATATCTATTATAAATTGAGAGCGAACTATTTGGATGATTGGCTAAACATGGTACGATAAACGTATCATTGAATCCATCATTATTTGGTGTTACAAATTCTCCTGCGAAACAATCAATTCCTTCTCCAATGACAATTGTGGCAATTGCTTCCGCACATAAATCAGGACATTCTTTTTGGCAAATTTGATAAGTAAAGGATTCTACGCCTACTGCATTCTCATTTGGTATATAAGTGTATACGCCTAAGCCATTCGGAATCACTCGACCCAGTTGTAAGTCTGTTAAAATAGTAATCGTTGCATCGGTAGATTGGATGAAATCATTTTCTAATAAATTAATATCTTGGATTTCATTCATTCCTAAAGTGTAATAATCTTCTACAGCCGCTGGAGCTACATTATGGGAAACCCGTAAGGTATCAGAAGAAGTAACGCCACAATTATCTGCTACTAAAGACCAGACAAAAGTGTTGGTGCCAGATTGTAAATTAGTCACTAAAGATTTCGGATGGTTTGGATCAATGATTCTTGCATCCGTATCTATTGCCGTCCAGAAACCACTGGTGGCTTGAGGTGTGGTAGCTGTCAGATTAACCTCTGACTCACAAGCGAACAAGGTACCAGTAGTATGCGCTAATTCCTTTGTTGGATTTTCGATTTCTACCGTAGTAAATACTTGTTCGACAATACCTTCACCTGTGTAGGCATCAGAGGTACAATCTCCAACCGAAGCTAATACATAGTAGCCGCCCGCATCTCTAATATCTACCGCTGACAAAGTCAATGATTCGCCAGAACCAATAAACTCATTAGTCTCTTGCTTAAACCATTCATAAGTATTTCCTTGTACAGGATTGGCTATATATAATCGTAAATCGTTACCCGCACAAACGGGGCCTGTATTAGCTGCAAATGGTTGACTAGGACTTCCTTGAATGCCTACCTCAATACTACTGATGGCAGATGCACAACCGTCTTTGACAACACTCAAGGAATAAGTTCCTGCATGTTGAAGCGTCGTATTATTAATGATTGGGTTATGTATATTTGAAGAGAATCCAGCTGGTCCGATCCAACGATAATTCAATCTTGGATCATATGCTGTTTCTAATAAAATTGGTTCTCCTTCACATAGTGGCGATTCTATAGATCCATTCGCTGCAATAGCTGGCGCTGCTGGCAATGCATTCACAACAACCGCCATTGGCGAGGATGGTAAAGATCCACAACCATTGACATACACTTTAACTGTATAATCTCCTTCGTGGATTGCTGCTGCGCTCGGAATGACTAAATCTTGCGTAGCGACCATAAATCCATTTGGCCCGCTCCACTCGTATCGAACAAAATTTCCATTGGCAATATTAGATACCATCATCCGAATTTCTTCTCCTTCACAAGTACCTCCCGCATAGCTAATCGTAGGCGTCATCGGCTGACTGCTGATTAGTACTTGCGTACTGACTGCAGCTGCCTCACATCCTTCTTTACTCACGACTAAAGTATAGACCCCGCTACTTGCAGTGGTCATATTAAATACCGTTGGATCTTCTACGAAGGATACAAAGTCATTCGGACCGGTCCATGCATAAGTGGCACCTGGAATACTTGGTGCATCTAACTGTACAATATCCCCTTCACAATAATTTCCAGTGATCTCTGGTAAAGTCACTACAGGCATTTCATTGACGACTACTTCTGTGTGCATACCTTCAACAGCAATCCCTCCATTTTGTCCAGGTAAACTACTTATGGAACAACCATTCCGTTCTACCGTCAAGAAGAACATATGGCTACCCATTGGTAAATCATAGGTTTCGTATCGTTGACTATTTGACACCAATTCATAGGTCGCTGAACCATCTGGTAGTATTATTTCGCGATACCAACTATATGTCACACCAGCTAAGGCACTGGCCATTATCTGTACGGGCTCTCCTTGACACACTGGACCTGTATTGGTCATCAATGGCAATTCTGGAATATCATGGATGTTTATTAATTTAGATAAAGAGACCTCTGATACACAGCCGTTACTATTAACCGTTCGGACTCGCCAAGCGCCACTTTCATATAAATGAAAATATTCATCTTTTGAAATAGCTATGGAGGGTTGATCCGTCCATAATGCTGGTTCAGAAAAAGAAGCTCTATCCTCTGGGAATTGTCCAAGCGTCATGGAAGGCGGAATCCATTGGTACGTTGCCCCTAGTTGTGGCGTTTGTACTTGCATGACCAATAAGTCTCCATCGCAAATATCTGAGACCACTTGAAGCGTAGGTTGAGTAGGTCTTGGATTCAAGACGACGGTCGTATAACTTGGTTCAGATTCACAACCATCTATAATACTCACCAAGGCATATAAGCCCGCTTCTTGTGGCGTAATATTATCGATTGTTGCTGGATATTGAACAGTAGATACAAAACCGTTTGGTCCGGACCATCTGTAACTATCCGCTATCGTCGATGTAGAAAGTTGTAAATTATCTCCTTCACACACTACAAAACTTGTTGCTAATGCTGGAGCTACTGGCTGCGCATTGACAATCAATTCTTTGGCAGCAGAGATGCTAGAAACACAGCCATCTACTGCAACCCGCACGGTAACAATACCAGTATAGGCTGCGGAAATATTTTGTAATATCAAACTAGGACTTGCCGTTGTATCTAGCATTGTGCTAGCTCCTTGTATCGACCAGTAATACGCGACGCTAGCTCCTGTATAATTATCGGCAGATAATATGACCGTTTCGCCTTCGCAAACATTAGGTGTTACTAGCTGCACCTCAGGGGTAGCTGGTGGCGTACTAATGGCGATGAACTGAGACGCCACTTGTGCTTGACATCCACTGGCATCGGTCACCAATACTGTATAAGTACCAGCGTCTTCATTTGACAAATTAGCCAATACTGGACTCCCTGCTGTAGACGTAAATCCGTTAGGCCCCGTCCATTCAAATTTGTATGGGCCGACACCGCCTGTAACGGTAGTATTTAAAGTCAAGGTAGAAGTTGGCGCCGCACAATTGATACTTCCAGAAGTAATTTGTACCACTGGTGGCGCATCAATACTCACGACATATGGTTCGGATAATAAGGAAGAACAACCATTAATCGTCACACTTAAGGTATACAATCCATTAAGTGCGGTTGTCGCAGGACTTAAAGTCAGTCTAGGACTATTTGGATAAGCTCCAGAACTGGTAGAACCATATGGGCCAATCCATTCATAATCAACTGCTATTCCGCTATAAACAGGCGCGTTTAATGTTAATAAAGTTCCGCTACAAACATCTCCTTCTGCACTGATTATTGGCTTATCTGGTATTCTAGAAATATCGACTGTGGTAGAATAAGCATTTTCACAACCACTACTATTTCTAACCACTACGGTATAATCTCCAGAGTAGCTATCTGTCGCATTTGGTAAGAATGGATTTTGTGCGCTTGAGGCAAAACCATTCGGTCCTGTCCATTCATAGGTCAAGCCATCAGGATTACCATTTGGAGTGGCAAACAATTGCAAGTCATCCATTGCTTCCACACACTCCATTCCATTATTAGAAATGGTGAGCGTTGGCGCTGTATAGATGTCTAAATTATATACATCCGAAATATTGGTACAGCCATCTAAAGTGATTTGTACTCTATAGGCCCCTGCATCTGCTGCTGTTACTGGGAAAATTGTAAAGGTATTCGAATGAATATCTGTTAAGATTTGTCCATCTTTCGTCCATTGGAAATCTACGGCACTCCCCCACTCGTCTTTCGTACTAATCGTCACGCTGCCGCCTTCACAAGTCGGAGCAGTTGCTGTAATAATTGGTTCGTGATTACCTTGTGTAATATCCACATTTACAGAAGTAGCTAAGGCACTACATCCATTGGCATCTATTACCGTCAAGGTATAAATACCACTCTTCGATGCATCTATATTTATTAGCGTCGGATCTTCAGTAAAAGCACTAAAGTTGTTTGGTCCTGACCACTCATATTCATAAGGGGATAATCCGCCGACAACCGTCGCATTAAAGGTAACTTCTTCACTTCCAGTTACACAAGACAATGGTGCTATTGGCGCAATACTAGCCACTGGACTTTCATAAATATCTAATGCATAAAGTGCACTAGTAATGGTACATCCATCGACTACAATACGGACAAAATAATTCCCTTCATCTGCTAAGCTAACTGGATCAAAGATTAAGCTAGGACTATTAATACCCGAAATAGCTACTGAGTCTTTATACCAAGTATAAACGATATTACTTCCAGAATAAGCAGGCACGGACAAGGTGATTTCTTCACCCTCACAACTTGGTCCACTTGGAATAATAAATGGTGCGTTTTGATCGTCCGCTACATTTAATATTTCCGTTGCTGCACTTGCGGTACAGCCATGCTCATCCACTACTTCTAAGGTGTAGGTGCCGTTGACTAAGGCGCCTGCACTTGGGATAGTTGGGTTTGCTAAAGTAGAGACAAAATCATTTGGTCCCGTCCACTTATAAGAAACGATAGCGCCACTTCCTTCGAACACGTTAGCTAGTAACTGAACATCCGATGCCGCACAATCTTCATTTAAATCATAGGTCGTACTTGGTGTCAAAACTGGTGGCTCCCAGACCACTACTTCTGTTGTATCTGTTTGACCAACACAGCCTGCTGCCAATACCGTCAGTTCGTATAATGTAGTCGTTTGAATATTATCAAGAATTGGTGTTCTTGCTGTAGAGATAATTGTAGGATCCCCTACTACACGCCATTCGTAAACGGCATTTTCTTCTTCCCCTCCAATCAACTCAATAGCGGTACCTTGACAGATTGGTCCATTATTAAAAGCTAAAGCTCTTGGTATTGGATTAATCACTACCTCAATTGGTTCTGAGCTAATAGTACATCCGTTCTCATCAATTATTCTAATCGTCCACTCCCCTGCAAGGTAGGCAGGATTGTCACTACTGATGATGGTATTCCCTTCTGAAGTCACCAAGTTCGGATAGGTAATGAGCGTTTGATCGCTGCCTCCGAGCGGGCCTACCCACTCAAAAGTTACACCTTCTGAACTACTACTAAGTATTAAATCATCTCCATTACAGATTGGGCTGTTCGTTACAAAACTTGGAATATCTCTTGGTGGATTAATGACATCTACCTCTACAAATCCAACTGCCGTACAGCCACTCGAATTCGTCACCGTTACGCCATATTGTCCATTATTCGCAATGGTCACATCTATCAGACTTGGATCTGGTAAATCAGAACTAAAGCCTGCTGGCCCAGACCAATCATAGCTTACTGCATTGACGGCATTCGCTGATAAGGATAATATTTCACCGGTACAAAGTCCTTGTGTTAGAATGATAGGATTAACCGTTGGCGCACTTAGTGTTTCTAAGTTGAAGGTATCCGAGGCAATCACACAGCCATCTATATCAATCACCACAGAATAATTTCCTTGGTGGATAGTTGTATCCACTGGGTTAATAATAATGGTATTGGTGTTTAAACCTGTAATATTCGCACTTACATTATTTGGCGTTGACCAAGTATAGGTCACGCTATTTCCATCATAGGTCGGTACTTCTAAAATAATTTCTTTACCCGCACAAGCTACATTATTAATATTAATTTGCGGTTCTAAAAAGTCATCCGTAACATCTAATTCTTGAGTAGCTAATACACTTTCACAACCATTCGCATCTGTGACAGATAAGGTATAAATGCCTGTAGCTGCACTAGTAATATTCACAATAGTTGCCACGGAATCTGCGGAAATAAAATTGTTTGGTCCAGACCATTCATACTTATATGGCGCTTTACCTCCTTGCGGGAAAGCTATTAAATTTAGTTCTCCTTGTCCTGCCACGCAGGCTTGTGCAATAACAGTCGAAATATTCACGGATGGCTCTTCATATACTTCTAATAACAAAGTATCTGACACTGTTGTACAGCCATCTAATACCACTTGCACCCAGTAATTACCATTATCATCCGTAGTCGCTGGACTCAATATTAATCGGTTATTAATATTCGTAATCGCTGTTCCATCTTTAAACCAATTGTAACTTACGGATACTCCTGCAAATTCTTGTATACTCAATTCTATTCGTTCCCCTTCGCAGACACTTCCTGTGTATTGTAAGTTTGGTCTATTCGGATTACCTGTTACGTCTATCACCGTTTCTGCTCTTGCCTTACAGCCATTCGCATCTGTCAATTCGACAATATAAGTTCCTGTCAAAATACCGTCTGCATTTGGTAGCGTTGGATTTTGATCTATTGAACTAAAACCACCTGGCCCTGTCCAAACATAAGTATAGGGTTCTGCCCCGCCTGACGGATTGGCTAGTAAGCCTAAATCTGTCATTGGGTC
>CALJIY010000423.1 GCA_937973945.1 uncultured Saprospiraceae bacterium
TTTTTGAAAATGAAGGTCTCCTTCGTTTTAAAAACCAAGTTAGCAATTGGCTTCCAGAAAAAAAGTCTATTTCTAATGGGGCGGTCTATGTAGATTTGGATCAAGATGGTGATTTAGATCTTGTTACAAATACCATTAATGAACCTGCATTTGTATTAGAAAACCAAACAATAAAACAAGAACTAAAAAAGAATAACTATATAAAAATAAATCTGTCAAGTACGACGAATAATACAGCAGCTATAGGAGCGACTGTAGAAGTAATAACTGGTAAAAAAAGGCAAACTGCCTACCATTCAAGAATAAGAGGTTATTTATCTTCTATGGGCAATAGTATTCATTTTGGTTTAGGGGATACAGGTATCGTTGATACGATTAGGGTAAGTTGGCCTAATAATAAACAGGAATCTATTTTGATTAATGTAGCAGTCAATCAGACTATTTCTATTAGTGATAAGGAGGCTGTTGTAAAAGAAAAAATTAAAGAACAAAAGGTAGCAACTGTTTTAAGAAAAGATACATTGATGTCTCATGTTTTGGGCGTACATCAAGAGGATCATTATCAAGATTTTAATTCCCAACCCTTATTAATGCAGCAACTTTCCAGACAAGGACCATGTATGGTATCTGCTAATATTGATAGAAAAGAGGGAGACGAATTATTTATAGGAGGTGCTAAAGGACAAGCCAGTAAACTATGCTTTGAAAAAGAAGGGAACTTAGATTGCCAATCTTTTTCGAGTACTATAGGAGAAGTGCAGGATGCTGTTTTTTTTGATGTAGATGGTGATGAAGATCAGGATTTGTATGTTGTATTTGGTGGAGCAGCATTACCATTTTCAAAGACCAATTATCAAGATCATATTTATTTAAATAATGGATTTGGAAATTTTGATAATACGAATTTTAAGGTGTCTCCTGCCATTAGTAGTAGCAGTTGTGTACGAGCGCATGATTTTGATAAAGATGGAGATATAGATTTATTCGTTGGAGGTAGAGTGGTACCTCAAAAATATCCAACTACTCCAGAAAGCTATCTATTGCAAAATGATGAGGGGGGATTTTCTGATATTACTAAAAGGGTAGCACCTGCCTTAAGAGAAATAGGAATGGTGACAGATGCTAGTTGGGTAGATTATGATGGAGATGGTTGGCAAGATTTAATTGTGGTTGGCGAATGGATGCCTATTACGATATTTAAAAATAACAATGGTCAACTACAAAATCCATTTACCATCCCGTATTCAAATGGATTGTGGACAGTTATATCAACAGCAGATTTCGATAAGGATGGAGATCAAGATTTTATATTAGGGAATCAAGGGTGGAATACTAAATTACAGGCGAGCATAACAGAACCGATCACGATTATAGCAGAAGATATAGATCAAAACGGCAGCCCCGATCCATTAATTGGACAATACTACAAAAATCGAAAAGGTCAACGACAGCTATATCCAATTCACGCTAGAGATGATGTCGTTCGACAATTGGTACAAGTAAAGGGTCAATTTCGATCCTATGCTGCATTTGCGGAGGCGACTTTTGATGAACTAATTCCATCAAGCAATATTGAGCAATTAATAGTCGATAATCTTTCTTCTAGCTATTTAGAAAATAAGGGAAACGGGGAATTTGAATTACGGGCTTTGCCTCAAGTTGCTCAAATAGCACCTATACAAGATATACTAACTTATGATCTTAATAAGGATGGTCATTTAGATATTCTGGCAATAGGCAATGATTATTCCGCAGAAAGTAATGGTGGTCGTCACGATGCGATGAATGGAATCGTTTTATTAGGAAATAGTAAAGGTGATTTTGTGGAGCTGCCTACTAGTAAAAGTGGTTTCTTTGTGCCTGGTGATGGTCGAGCTATTTCCCTTTTTATTAATGGTAAGGGGGAGCGTAAAATTGTGGTGGGTCAGAATAGTGGAGCGTTTGAGGTTTTTTATTGAAAAAACGGACATAATTATTATTCGGCATTGGCAAGAACCCACCCCGATCCTCCCTTAAAAAGGGAGGGAGACGACTACGATTAAGAGATTCGTTTAAAATATTTTCAAGACGAAATACTCGATCGAAGACGACTCCCCCTCTTTTTAAGAGGGGGCCAGGGGGAGTTCCAAGTTTGTTTGCTGAACAGTTAAAATTAAACTTATCAAAAACGGACTTGATAAAAAAAATAACACATATTAGCAGGCTCCAAGTAATAAAACAAATATTACTACTAATAGCAGTAGGCCTATTCCAAAGTTGCCAAGCACCGTCAACCACTTTATTTAAATTATTATCTCCAACAGAGACAGGTATTCATTTTAATAATACGATCACAGAAGATTCCATTAATAATATTTTGAACTTTACAAATCTATATACAGGCTCAGGAGTCGGGATTGGAGACTTTAATAAAGATGGTTTACCAGATATTTTTTTGGGCGGAAATATGGAAACTAGTCGCCTATTTTTGAATAAAGGTAACTTACAATTTGAAGATATAACAGCCTCGGCTAATTTGACTACAGATCGTTGGATTACAGGTGTTGCAGTAGCAGATGTAAATGCAGATGGTTGGCAAGATATTTACCTAAGCGTATCAGGAAAAGCGGATACAACGCATCGAAAAAATTTATTATTTCTAAATCAAGGAGTAAGTGGAGAAGGCTTACAATTTGTCGAACAAGCGGCAGCATTTGGTTTAGCGGATACGGCACAATGTACCCATGCTAATTTTTTTGATTATGATAAAGATGGCGATTTAGATGTATTTGTAATCGTGAACCCAACAGACTATACCTTATATAATGTCAATTCCATTAAGCGAAAAAAGATCAATGGTGAGGCGTCGAGTACGGACAGATTGTATCGAAATAATTTAGTAGAAACAGGAGAAACTACTTTTACGAATGTCTCCAAAGAGGCAGGAATTTTAATAGAAGGGTACAGTTTGAGTCTGAATGTAAGTGACCTCAATGGAGATCATTATCCAGATATTTACGTCACTAATGATTTTTTGACCAATGATATTTTATATATCAATAATCAGGATGGCACCTTTACCAATAAAGCCAAAAGTATGTTGAAGCATACCAGCTTTGCTAGTATGGGAATCGATGTTGCGGATATTAATAATGATGCCCTACCAGATATTTATGTTTTGGATATGTTTCCCGAAGATAATTATCGACAAAAGATGATTATGGGAAGTGGTAATTATGATCGCTTTCAGTACATTTTAAAAACGGGATATGAACCACAGTATTCTCGTAATACTTTGCAATTAAATAATGGCGATGCTACTTTTAGTGAAATCGGGCAGTTAGCAAAAGTGCACCAAACGGATTGGAGTTGGAGTTGTTTATTAGCGGACTATGATAATGATGGCTATAAAGATATGTATGTAACGAATGGTTTTCGAAGAGATTTGGGAAACTTAGATTATATCAATTATCAAAACACGAATGCCTTTGGTGATCCTGCGGCAAGAAAGCAACAACAAATAGAAAGTATCCAACAACAGCCAGGTGCAAAGCTAGCTAACTATGTTTTTAAAAATGAAAATGGAATTCAGTTTAGTAAGCAATCTACCGCTTGGGGAGTAGATCAGCCTTCCTATTCTCACGGGGCAGCTATGGTAGATTTGGATCGAGATGGAGATTTAGATATTGTTGTCAATAATGTTAGTCAGTCAGCATTTGTTTATGAAAATACGAATATTGACAAACATTATATACAACTAAATCTAGAAGGAACTAAGTACAATACTGCTGCATTTGGATCGAAGGTTCATTTGTATTATGGCGATCAGATACAATACCTAGAGCACAATCCATTTAGAGGATATCAATCGACAGTAGATGCTGTGCTACATTTTGGTTTAGGAGAAAATGAAATGATTGATAGCCTCACCATCCAATGGCCAGATGGGCGGGTAACTACCATTAATCAACCACCTATAGACACTTTGTTGGAGGTATCTATTCGGGATCAGAAGGTCTTAGTCAATCCATTAAAAGCAAAGGCTTTAGTAGAAGAAACAAAACTATTCAAGCCTTTTGATTTGATTACTTATAAGCAGGTGGAAGATCAGCAGGTAGATTTCAAAACACAGTTGTTGTTACCGCATCAGCATTCTAAACAAGGTCCTTCTATAGCAGTTGGGGATATTGACGGAGATGGTTTAGAGGATTGTTTCATTGGAGGTGCATCAGGTAGTAGTGGTATATTTTATACGCAGCTAACAAATGGAACTTTTATTCAACAGTCTTTGAACCAAGATATAAGGCAAGAAGATACGGCCTGTCAATTCATGGATGTAGATCAGGACGGAGACTTAGATTTATATGTTGCCAGTGGTGGCGTCCTTTTATCTGCAACTATGGAAGTCTATCAAGATAGATTGTATTTAAATAACGGAACAGGTCAATTTTTTAAAGCAAAAAAAGCCCTGCCACTGATGCCTAGTAGTACCTCCAGTATTGCAGTAGCAGATTATGATCAAGATGGGGATCTGGATTTATTTATAGGTGGTAGAGTGACCCCCGGTAAATATCCTACAATTCCTACTAGTTATTTATTGAAAAATGAAGGTGGAATATTTAAAGATGACACACCGAATTTTTTATCAAAAGTAGGAATGGTGACTAGTGCGCTTTGGTCTGATTATGATAATGATGAAGACAAAGATTTAATAATGGTTGGGGAATTTATGCCCATTACCATATTTGAGAATGAACGAGGGATACTACAAAAAGAAGCAATAGAAATCCCTCATTCCGCAGGATGGTGGGAGGTTTTAAAGCAAGCAGATTTTGATCAAGATGGTGATATGGATTATCTGGCAGGTAATTTGGGATTAAATACTAATTACACAGCTTCTAAAGAAGAACCTTTTTGTTTATATGCCAAGGATTTTGATAATAATGGGAGTATAGATCCTATATTATGTCAGTATATAGATGGAACAGAATATGCGATTCCCACAAGAGATCAACTCGTAGCGCAAATAGCACCTTTTAAACTACGTTTTAATACGTACAAAGAATATGCGGATGCCTCGTTTGAAAAATTGTTGACGAAAGAAGAGTTAAATGGAGCACAAGTTCTTCAATGTCAACGATTTGAAAGCTCGTATATAGAAAACAAAGGAGCAGGTAATTTTGTATTACATGATTTATCTTTAGCTTTGCAGTACGCTCCCATTAATGATTTTTTGATTGATGATTTTAATGAGGATGGATGGCTAGATGCTTTGGCAATTGGAAATAGCTATTCTACAGAGGTGGGTATCGGCTATTATGATGCTTTCACAGGCGCCTTGTTAGAAGGAAATGGAACAGGATCATTTAGGGTGAAAAGAGGTAATGTAATCGGACTTGCCGCAGAAAAGGATGCCAAGAGCTTAGCCCAACTTCAACTATCAACTGGTCAGGATTTAATAATGGTTGGTAATAATTCAGATAGTTTACAGCTATTTATAAAAACAAAGAATGCCCATGAGCTATGATGTTATGTCTGCTTTAAACAGACCTCAATTATTGAATGATTTACAAACGCAGACTTTTGATGTGCTGGTCATTGGCGGTGGTGCTACAGGCACTGGTATTGCTTTAGATGCGGCTTCGAGAGGTTTGAAAACGGCATTGGTAGAGAAGGAAGATTTTGCGTCTGGTACTAGTAGTAAATCCACTAAACTAATACATGGTGGGCTTCGGTATTTGAAGCAACTCGATATCGCATTGGTTCGGGAAACAGGCACAGAGCGGGCAATCGTTCATCGCTTGGCCCCTCATATAGTGTTACCTGAAAAGATGTTGATGCCTATTGTTGAAAATGGCAGTTATGGCTATTATTTGGCGTCATTCGGTTTGAAGGTCTATGATATTTTGGCGAATGTAAAAGGGGATGATCGTCGGAAGATGGTCGATAAAACAGGGGCTTTAAAGATTGAACCCCTGTTAGATGATTCTAAATTAAAAGGTGGGGTATTCTATGCGGAGTATAGAACCGATGATGCAAGATTGACCATTGAACTAGCCAAAACAGCCGTAAGATATGGTGCATTAGTGTCTAACTATTCCAAGGTGGTGGATTTTTTATACGAAGAAGGACAGGTCGTTGGAGTGGTTTGTAAAGATGAATTAACAGGTACGACTTTTAATATTAAAGCAAAAAAAGTGGTAGGTGCTGGTGGTCCTTGGGTGGATAAATTAAGAGCGAAAGATAAATCCTTAAAAGGAAAACGACTGCACTTAACCAAGGGCGTCCACATTGTGGTACCTCATCATAAGTTACCTTTAAAGCATACGGTCTATTTTGATATTCCTGATGGAAGAATGGTCTTTGCGATTCCAAGAGGCAAGACCACTTATGTTGGAACAACAGACACTACTTATAAAGGAAATCTAAATAGAGTAATCGCTACTAAAGCAGATGCAGATTATATTTTGAATGCCGTAAATGGGGCATTTCCTGATATAAACTTAACCATAGAGGATGTCGTTTCCAATTGGGCAGGCCTGCGTCCATTGATTCATGAAGATGGAAAGTCGCCCTCCGAATTATCGAGAAAAGACGAAATTTTCATTTCAGACTCTGGCCTAATTGCGATTGCAGGTGGCAAGCTAACGGGCTACAGAAAAATGGCACAACGCATCGTGGATTTGGTGGTCGATCAAATTGACACCAATAGCGAATCTTGTAAAACGAAACATATTCCTTTAACGCCGGACTCTTTAAAAGATACAAATGGTGTGACTGCCTACATTAAGAACTTAAGTGGTCGAATGAAAAAATTAGACTTAGACCCATACTATGGTTGGTACTTAGGTACAGTATATGGGAAGCAGGCAGAGACGGTTTTAAACAAACTAAAAGACTTCAAAGAGGACGATCCAGAAGTGGGATTAGCGAGAGCCGAAGTTTGGTTTGCGGTGCATCATGAAATGGTGAATAAAGCAGCGGACTTTTTTGTGAGACGTACGGGCAGGTTATATTTTAATATTGAAAGTATCGCTTTAGTGAAAGAAGCGGTTATGTCAGATTTGCAAAATTATTTAAATTGGGATTTGCCACGACTAACTCAAGAGTTTGAGTTGTTGGACGAGTTGCTATATGATGCTACGCATTATTATGAGGAGGAAATGGCAATTGCATGATAACAGAAGTCAGGGGTCAATAAGTTCTCAATGATGAATGAAAAATGATGAATAACCAACAAGATGTAAATACTTGAATTTAACGTTTTGTGGATTCATCATATCTCATTGAGAATATGCAAAGATCAGACTTATGATCTTGACAATGAGATAGTTGTAAAAGTGTAGAGTGCTAGATAATAAAGTGGTAAAAATCCGTTGTTAATCTTAATCCGTTGTTGAAAATACTTAACAAGGGATTAAGGTGAACAACGGATTTTAACTAGCTATGCTAGTGACCTAACTTCTAAATAAAATAACAATTATGAAGGTATTAGACAGAACGATTGAAGTTAATGGAGAACCACAAATATTTGGGGAAACAGGTGCCTTTAAGGCTAGCTTGACCAAAACAAGTGATCGCTTAGGACTAAAGGAATATACTTTAGAATTGACAAGTGATACGCCTTCGGAATTGCCAAAAGGTCTAATTGTGCAATGGCGTTTGCCTTCTGTGAACATTAAAGGAGAGTGGGGGACTGGACACTTGTATGAAAAGCGACTGCGAGCAGATTGGGAACATCCTAGCGTGCTATCGAGAGTTTCTGTGAATGCACCAATTGTCAGTCTGTTTGGTCACGAAGATGAAAATGTTATTGCTATTGCATGTTCAGATGTGATCAATACCATGGGGCTAGAAGCACCTATTCGAGAAGAGGACGACCATGTGTATTGCACGCTTAGTTTTTTCCTAGAAAAAATGCCACTGACTAAAAGCTATAAAGCGGATATAAGAATAGACCAACGAGATATTCATTTCTCGGAAGCCTTGGCGGAAATTGGAGATTGGTGGGCGTCTTATGAGCATCTTATACCCGCCCATGTTCCTGAAGCAGCTAGTGATCCTTTATATTCTACTTGGTATTCTTATCATCAAAATTTTAAACCAGAAGAATTGCTATCCGAATGTGAGAAAGCGGCTAAACTCGGATATAAAGCGATTGTCGTAGATGATGGTTGGCAAACGATGGATGGAGGTCGTGGTTATGACTATACAGGTGATTGGGAACCTGATCGTATTCCAGAGACGGCCGAATTTGTCAAAGCGGTACATGGCTATGGTATGAAGTGCTTGTTCTGGTACTCGGTCCCATTTTGCGGGGTAAAATCAAAAGCCTATCAGCAATTTAAAGGAAAGTTTTTAACAGAAAACCATCCTTGGGCTCCTGTTTTTGATCCTCGTTATCCAGAGGTTCGAGCTTATTTAATCAGCAAGTATGCTTCTGCTTTGATTGACTGGGATTTAGATGGATTAAAATTAGACTTTATCGACGATTTTAAAACTTACCCAGAGACAGAATTAACGAAAGCAAATGGTAGAGATTATGCGTCTGTAGATATGGCTGTTGATCGCTTGTTATCAGATGTAATGACGCAATTGAAGAAAATAAAGCCAGATGTATTAATAGAATTTAGACAAAAATATATCGGCCCTGCTATGCGAAAATTTGGCAATATGTTTCGGGCTTTTGATTGTCCAAATGATAGTGTCGGAAATCGACTTCGAACGACAGATGTAAAAATGATCTGTGGGAATACAGAAGTGCATTCTGATATGATTACTTGGCATCCAGCCGAGCCAGTGGAAGCTGCCGCTTTACAATTTTCTAATATCATATTTTCAGTGCCGCAATTGTCTGTCCGATTGAATGAGGTCCCTAAGGAGCATTTACAGATGATCGCTTTCTATACGAAATATTGCGCAAAGAATAGTGCTATATTATTACACGGAGATTTTGTACCTTATGCACCCTTATCGAATTATCCGATATTGTCTGCTTCGGATGAAGAGAAAGTGATCTTTGGGGTGTACGAGGATCATATCGTATACGTTGACTCTGGCTTCGAGAAAATAGACTTGGTCAATGGGAAATTATCAGAGCAGGTTGTTTTTGAACTAGACTACGACTTAGGTAAATGTAAAGTGACCATCTATGATTGTATGGGGAAGGTAGATTATAAAGAAAAAATAAAATTTGAGGCTGGTATCCATTCTTTGGAGGTGCCGCCGAATGGGATTATAAAGATAAGGAAGAAATAGAAGTCAGGTGTCAGATCGTCCTTACAGGACTGTCAGGTGTCAGACGTATAATGTTGACAACGTGATGTTTTTAAGACTTAATAGTAAGTGCCCAATATGGTTTAATTGTCAGAATTCAAGGGATTATAAGATGAGCAGGATTTTTAACAGTGGTATTATCAAAAATCCTAATAATCTTAAAATCTTATAAATCCTAATTCTGACAGTGGAGGAGGGTCAACATCATGAATCTCACATCTGACAGTTCCGTTAGCGTAAGCTAACCAGAACGATCTGACATCTTCCCAAAAAGAGTATCAAAACAAAACGATAAACAAAAACAATGCAGCTAGAACAAACAGCCGTTTCCATTTCCAATATTGATATTGGGATTGTTATTTCTTACTTCGTAGTCGTTATTGCCATTGGTTTATGGATCGCTCGATCTACTAAAACAGGAGAGGATTACTTCCTAGGCGGACGATCCTTTGGATGGGGATTAATCGGCCTTTCCTTATTTGCCTCCAACATCTCTAGTTCCACGATTATAGGTCTGACGGGTGCTGCTTATACGACGGGCATCGTGAATTCAGTATACGAGTGGATGTCAGGTATTCCTTTGATTATTGCTGCCTTAATTTTTATTCCTTTATATCTGGAGTCGAAAATTACGACTATACCAGAATATCTAGAAAAACGTTTTGATCGACGTTCCCAACTATTCTTTTCTGCGGTATCTATTTTTGCTACTATTATGGTAGAGACTGCGGGTGGGTTATATGCAGGAACCTTAGTGATCCAAGCATTTTTTCCAAATATGGGATTATGGCAAACGGCCGTAGGACTGGCTTTGATAGCGGGAACGTATACCGCATTTGGTGGATTAAAAGCAGTGGTTTATACAGATGCTATACAAGCAGTTATCTTGATCGTAGGCTGTACAGTGATGACGTATATTTTATATGAGAAATTGGATTTCGATTGGGCAAAAGTAGTAGCCTCTGCACCTGAAGGTCATTTCTCCGTAGTTCGGCCCTTAGATGATGAAGGATTACCTTGGCCAGGCTTGTTGATGGGCGTTCCCTTCTTAGGGTTTTGGTATTGGTCGACGAATCAATATATTATACAAAGGGCTTTGGGAGCGAAGGGTTTAGATCATGCAAGATGGGGTTTGATTTTAGCTGGTTTTCTAAAAGTTATTCCATTATTTATCATGGTGATTCCGGGTGCGATGGCTTTGTCTTTATACCCTGGCTTAGATAATGGAGATAAAGTATTTCCTTATTTAGTAACGAATGTCTTGCCTGTGGGTTTGACAGGATTGGTTTTAGCAGGATTAATGTCTGCGATCTTATCTAGTGTGGATTCTGCCCTGAATTCTTCTTCTACTTTGGTGGTAATTGATTTTATTAAACCGAATAAGCCTGATTTATCAGAAACTGATATAGCTAAATATGGTCGAATTACTACGCTTATTTTAATGTTGGTGGCTGCACTTTGGGCACCACAAATTGCCAATTTCCAAGGCCTATGGGATTATTTACAATTGATGTTTTCGATTGTTGTACCTCCAATTGCGGTTATCTTTTTAGTAGGCGTTTTTTATAAGCGAGGTAATGGGCATGGCGCATTTTGGACCTTATTAGTCGGTACTATTATAAGTGTATTTATGACCTTGTTTAGTCCTTTACACTATACGATGAATGTAGGCGTGATGCTAGTTATTAGTGCCATTATATTTGTGGTCGTCAGTTTAATGACACCACCTCCGACGAAAGAACAGATAGAAATGTTTACGTACCGTCCTGGTCTTACAGGCCTGGGCATGGAGGATAAGCCATGGTATTTAGATTATCGGACACATATGGTGGGCTTAGTGGCTTTGATTGCTTATATATTGTATATGTTTTGGTAGTTGATATTTTACCACGGATTCACGGATTATGCTAAAGTTAGTGAGTTCTTTATGATCCGTGAATCCGTGGTAATTTTTTTCAATCTCTTTTGCTTACCGATTCAACAAGACCTTCTGAAATCCAACCTTTTCCGCTCTAACAATCTTCAAAATATATACGGAATTTGTTAAATTGTGTAAATCTAATTGAGCCGTTTGTAAGCGATCAAATTGCCAAGATTTTACTAATTGACCCTGCGGTGTATAAGCTTCAATTCTTGTTTCCGCTGCTTCCTCATTTTTATCTGTTACTGTAATCAACCCATTAGAAGGGTTTGGATAAAAACTAATCTTTTTCAAGATAGTTGGATCAATCGTAGCTGTCGTTTGCTCATAAAAAATGACAACTTGGTCAGTGGCTTCGCAACCCGCATTATCTGTCACAATTACGAATAAAGTATTCGCACCTGGTATTAAGTCATCTGGATTCACGATTAAGGAAGCAGCCGTGCTACCTGTTGACCATTCATAGGTATTAAAAGAACCCGTTGGTGCTAATTCTATTGTTTCTCCATTTCTAATAATTTGATCTGCTCCTAAGTCGACGCTTGTAGTCTCTACAACAGATAAGACAAGGGTGGTAATACTATCGCAACCATTAGCTGTGAGCGATTGCTCTGTATATACACCTGGTTCTGAATAGCTATTAGTGGAAGTCGTATAGCTAGTACCACTACAAATGGTTGCCTCTACTTGAGCTTCTAGAACTTCTTCCATTGACTCTATAGATAATTCATAATCTACAGAACAGCCATTGGCGTCTACGACTTGTACTTGATGTGTTCCTGCTGTAAGACTCGTATTTGTAGAAGTCGTTTGGCCGTTGTTCCATAGGTAAGTATATGGACCTTGTCCTCCTGCAACTATGATACTTGCCTGTCCAGTCGGAGCGGCGCAAGTTGCTGCTTGAGTATTTTCCACAGCTACAGTCATTAAAGTAGGAGCCGGAATATCTACCCGCAATACTTCACTACATCCAGCTGCATTACTAACGGTTACCGAATGATTTCCTGAAGCTAAATTATTATTAATAGCTGCTGTATTTCCATCAGACCAAAGGAATGTTAATTCAGAAGCGGAAGTGCTGACTTGCGCAGTGCCATTATTAGCATTGCTACAGGTTGGTGCAGTAATATTATCAATAGCTACTTCTAAGTTGGCGGGCGTTGCTAAATTAAATTGTTCTGTAATGGTACAACCATTTGCATCTTTGATGCTTAATGTATGGCTACCACCTGATAAACCAGTAATACTTGACGATGAGCTATAATCGGAATTGTTCCAGCTATATTGATAAGGAGCTACACCACCTGTTGGCATCACTACGATCTCTCCACTTGGCGCTGCGCTGCAAATTGGCTCTTCGATAATTGCCGTCATTGCTAGTGCAGTTGGTTGTTCTACTACAAAATTTTGAATCGCAGTACAACCTACTTCATCTAAAACGGTAACGGAATAACTGCCTGCTTGTAAATTATTATTCATAGTACCAATGGTACCATTGCTCCAATAAAATTCATATTTGCCAGATCCTCCATTGGCATTAATCGTAGCTGTTGCACCTGTTTCTCCATGACAATTTAATCCTTTAGTTAGGTTGATGGCCGCATTAATGGCTGGTGCATCTTCAATGGAGAATTCAATCGTTTGAGCGCAGCCTTCATTATTTCTGATGGTAACGGTATGATTGCCCGAACTTAGTTGCGTATTCACATTTCCGACAACACCATTGTCCCAAACAATCTGTGCATCCGCCTGATTAGATACGATTTGTGCTTGACCATTATTGGAGCCAATACAAGTTGTTGACGTAATATTTTGGATACTTGCCTCGATTGTCGTTGGCGCATTTAATACAAATGCTTCGCTATACGTACAGCCATTATTATCTCTTATAGCTACAGTATAGTTGCCACTTACGATATTTGATAAGGTAGCTTGTCCCACTACAAAACCTGCATTGTTCCAGTTATATTGGTAAGGACCTGTACCTCCATTTGGTGTTATTTGTATACTACCTGTATTTTGAGAACAGCTTGGTTGTGTAATAGAAGCTTGTAGACTCAAACTGCTTGCTTGAGCAACTGTTACTGTACTTACGATTGCACAAGCATTATTATCTGTGACGGTGACCGTATGTGTTCCAGCTCCTAAATTATTAACGGTTGCAGTAGTGCTGCCATTGCTCCAAGCATATTGATACGTACCTGTTCCACCAGTTGCTGTAACACTTGCACTAGCATCATTGGCATCCGCACAAGCTAAGTCTGTGATCAAACTTGCGGTAGCACTAATTGAAGCTGGTGCCTCCATATTTACGGCGATTACTTGAGCACATCCTGCCGAATTCGTAACGGTTACGCTATGACTTCCTGCTGCTAATTGATTATTGGTAGCGGTTGTCGTTCCATCGGACCAAGTATAATTTAAATTTGATTCTGTAGAGGTAATACTGGCAACCCCATCCGCAATTCCTGTACAAGAAGGCGATTGCATCATTTGTAAAGAAGCATTGACGCCTGGGCCAGCAGCAATGGCTACTTCTAATATACTTTCACAACCGAATTGGTTAGTTACAGTAACTGTATGATTACCTGAGGCTAGTTGATTATTAGTAGCAGTAGTTGCACCATCTGCCCATAGATAAGTTAAGTCTACATCCTCAGATACAATAGTCGCAGAGGCATCCGCACTGCTTACACAAGAAGGAGCTTGCAAGGTTTGAACAATCGCTGTAATCGCAGGACTGAGTGGTGCATCTATTTCAATTGGTGTATTGTATCGAATACCATAAGCATCTACAATGGACAACAAATATTCACCATTCAATAAATCAATAGTTCCATCCACGACTTCTTGTCCATCTACTTGCATGCTGAAAGGTGCGGTGCCGCCTAGTAACTCAAGCGTCACTTTAGCAGTAGTAGTTCCTTCGCAAGAAGCACTTGTTTCTACAAATAGATCGTAAGTAATACCAGGTATTTCATCTACTAAGGTAGCCATTCCAAAACCTTCAATGTTTCGACTGTTGATGACCAACCACTCTGAGTTCGTTTTCCAAGTGCCAAAAGAACCCATCGGTTCCGTATTTCCATATGCAATGGCACTTTTTCTTCGTAAGGTATTATGAGATAGTGCATTGCTGACTCCAGCTACTGGGTAGCCAACACCGTTATTGGAACTATTTTGGTCTCCAACTATATCTAATAAGGTTCCATCTTTTTGGTATAGTCCTACTGCGTCATCAAGATTCAAATATTTGCTCCCATCACTTTTGATGAAATGAGTAGTTTGCATTTTCAAATTATTCGAAACTGCCGTAAATGGATCTGCCTCCATCGTTTGATACACCACAAATTCCTGATTGGGTGCAAGCATGGTGTTGTTTGGAAATTCAATATCCGTATTCCCCCAGCCTTGACCATTTGAGGCCATTTTTAAGCTAAACTCAGATAAATCAATTGTATTGGTAGACTTATTCGTAATACCAACTGCAGTCGTATGGTACCCATTCATGTACTCGGAAATCAACAAGTTTTGGAAGCAAGCTTCTGCAGTTTTGTTATGCGCACCCAATAAACTATAATCTTGTAAATCCTGTAATTTCCATTCGCCCCATCCTGCACTTGAATCTAGAAAATCACAATTTCCAACTCGGATACCAGAATTTCTAGCTATAATAAATCGGTCGGTTGCCGAAGAATTTCTATCAACCGTATGTGCTCTGTTACTTCCAGGAACACCTACTACGTCCACTAATACATGATTCATAAATATTCCAATCGCATCATTTCCATTCATTAACTGAAGCGCGCTTTGTCCGGCACTACTTGATCTATTTAGTATTTGATCCGCTTGACATTGTATAGAAGGACTTGATCCTGCATTGCTAATCACATACACTGCGCCTGGATATAGTAAGCCTTGCAATGGCAATATGTGTGCAATGGCACTAGCCTGTGTCCAACCACCACTATAAGCTGGCGTACCGATTGGCGCAGTTGCTCCCCAATTTTGTTCGTTTTTAGCTAGAATTACATCAATATTGCTTAGGTCATAAACAGCATTGGTACCATTGTATATTTCTATATAAGCTTCATTGGCATCATGACCACTAAATTCTGAAATTAAGATACCTTGATCGCCAAAGACGTGTTTTCCAAGGTTTTTAAAACTACCATTTGGAACCAATAACCATTCAGAATTAGCCTCAGTGGTGCCGGCAGAATTGGCCCAATTATAATTTCCTTTTGTAATGTGTTTTTTCCGAATTAAAGTATAGTCTTTACTGACATTTGGTATTCCTGCTACGGTTATACCACTACCTGATGCAGCCGTTGTCCCATCTCCCACGGCATCAATGAGATAGCCATTTTGAAATAAACCAAAGGCTTCATTACATTTTCTCCAAGGGAACAAATTTCCATTATTTCCAAATGGATCGACACTTTGATCGCAACTTCTGGTAATGGTACTATTGCTATTTCTTTTACACACTACGAAAGTACTATGCGGCTGTACCGTACCAATCAAATTTACTTCATAACTACCAGTACCATAGCTAGTACCATTTTGTCTTCTAAGTGTAAAGACATCTTCATTATTTGTTCCGTTTAATTTTATTGCTTTATCCGTAGGATTGTAAAGTTCTACATATAGATTATCATCACAATCACTATAAAATTCTGAGACAAATAAGTCAGACGGACCTCCTTCTCGGATACATTCTACCTCTATAGTAAAGCCAGTTCCTTTATTGCCATCTCCATCTGGCCGAAACTCTACCGTTAAGCATCCAGATGTATTGCTTGGACTAGCCTCTATCCATCCGCCGCCGCCATAAGCATAGGTCCCACCAGCACTCCCATCAAAACCTGAAGCAGCCGTACCTGTAAATCCGTGACTATTTCCTCCGATCAATGGGGAAAGTCCTGCTGCCGTTACATGATCACAAGCACCAAGTTTGCCATCTCTAATACGGAAAACATCCCCCGGGTCTACAACATCCCATTCGGTGAACACCAATCGGACCCCTTTGTTGATCGGATGCGTTGGACAGAATGTCCAGCAAAGAAAATCAGGATTACCATCATCATTTGGATCATAGCTAGTAGCATAAATAGAACTTCCGCCATCATCTTGATAGCTTCCGTCACAGCTTATAAACTTTTCACCAGAGTTACTAGTATTAAGAATGGTTTGGGCAGAAAGGGTATAGGTAAGTAATAGACAGATACACACCAACAGTCGAGGTATCACTTGATTCATGGTTTATAATATTTGCAAAATAAAGGGAAATTCAACTTCAACTACTAATTCAATCACAACTTCAAAATATGACGTTGACCTTGAAAATGACTGTCAATTTCACGTTTTGAGCTTGAAGTTGATGATGAAAATGAAGTTACCGAATCTCGAATGTCAACATCTCGTTTTTAAAGTTGAAGTTGAAATTGAGGTTGAAGTTTTTTTATTAATACTTAATCGGAAGGTGGGACAAAAATATAAAGATATAAGCGGGTAAAATATGAAAAAAAAGTGCTTTTGTCAACTATTTATAGACATTATTTCTATATATGGTAGTATTTATACACTATTCGTCTTGTTATAGAAAATATGGGTTAATACCCTAAGACTTGGGAAGTTTCAAAACTTACCAAGTCTAAATCCAATCAACCAAGTCTGAATCCAAACAAGCAAGTCGAATTAAATCTGCTTCACAGCATCAATAACTTTTAAGGTCTTTCGAATTTGCTTCAAATGCCGATCAAAATGTTTCTCATAAAAGGATAACATTCCACTAATTGTCAGTTGACCTACTCTAGGATGCTTATAGAGTGTTTGTTGGAGTGCTTCTGGTGGTAGGCTGTTTAAAAAATCTTTTAACTGACGTCTGCTTTCTCTCCATTCTTTGACCACCTCCCAGAAAGTAGTATTGTCATGAAAAGCATCTTTGCCCATAGAGTAGGGGGCGCTAAATTTAAAAGGTAAGGAGAGCGCTGTATTTAATAGAAATGAACGGAAATGAGCGCCCATTCCTGCTTGATCGAAGGCAAATCCATCCTCCATTTTTTCCTTTACATAGGTAATGGATTGACGCTCCGCAAGCATTAGATGTTGCATAATTTCCAATACGGACCAGGCTTCAGAGGGGGATTTATTCAAGGAATTATCTGTATAGTCTTTTAAGTCTTCAAAAAGATCTACGAGCTTTTTATCTAGTCTTTTTACCGTGTTTTGTAATGATTTATCCATCTGAATTTTCTTAACTAGTGTTTGATAGACTTAAAACGTGTGCAATGATAAAAAAAAACTAGTAGATGCACGTACTCTTGCTATAACATTTTTTAGACTTAAAACGGAAAGTAGAACAGTAATTCTCTTTTGTCTCTGTGTCTTTGTGATTGATCTCCCCCCCTCTCGGCTCTCACTAAAAAGGAAACTCATTTGTTAGACGATGTACAAACTCGCTGAAAAAGCTAGGATGGATAGCAATTGTAAATACAAATCCAAAAACAGCTCCCCAAAAGTGCGCATCATGCCCAATATTATCCCGTGCATTTTTACTAGCCCAAGAAGAATACACTAAATACAATACAGCCGCAACAATAGCCGGACAAGGGATAATAAAGAATAATAATAAAATCGACCATGGATTGAACAAGGCAAAAGCAAAGATGATTCCTGAGGTGGCCCCTGAAGCCCCTAATGCAGAATAATAGGCATTATCCTTATGCTTAAAATGGGTAGGTAAGGAGGCCGCAACGATTGTTACTAAATACATAAGCAAATAGACCATCCTACCCTGTAGAGCGCCGAAAGTATAGACAAATTTCGTTTCTACAAATTCACCAAAAATATACAAAACATACATATTGATCCCTAAATGCATAAAATCTGCATGGACAAATCCATGGGTCAATAAGCGATAATATTCTTTATTGCGGTGTTCTGCCACAGGGCGATGTAGCAGTTTTGCTTTAAGCCCAGGGTCATTGAATGCTTGGTAAGAAATTAATCCAGTAACGATTACTAAAATTAAGGTAATAGACATATTATTGTTTTTAGAATAGAGAAGGGAGATCTTAGAAAAGAGATAGGTATCCATTTTTAAACGAAACCAGTCTCTGTTCTTTGCTCTCTATTCTCTATTCTCCACTTTAGGGACTAGGAAAAAATAACCTACCCATTCTGACTTGTTCTTTTTCTGTCTAAGGAGTTCAAAAAATAGAACCGAAGCCCAGCTATGCTTCGATTTTTTGAACTCCTTACAAAAAAAAATAACTACGCCATAACGGGTACTTTATTTATTGCCTACTCCCTTACGATATAAAAATTACTGCCAAAATAAGAATTATGAAATATAGACGCCTAGAATTAGCAGAATTAGAAGTCTTAGAAAAAGAATTTATTCAGTTTTTAGCGGCTAACCATATCACTGCACCTGATTGGGAAAAAATTAAAACAGATGATCTGGAGCAAATGAACGGTTTACTAGATATATTTAGTGACATCGTTTTTGAGAAAACACTAGATAAATTACAGTATTTAGAGTTTATAGCGCCTTTAGATATTAAAACCTTTTTCTGCGATAAAGAAAAAATTTATTTGTTGGGCCTCAAATACCAATCTGGAAAATCAATCAATTTTCGAGAAATCAATTTAGGAAGTGATTTAGTAGATTTGATAAAAGATCCTAGTACTTCATTTGAGATTTACAGTGCTGAAAAATCCTATCAATCAGATCGAAAACAAGAATTGTTTAAAATGATAGAAAATGGCTGTTTGATTTCAAAAGAAGGGACACTTTATAAGACGTTGGATAATTGGAAAGTTGCTAAAAAGTAATGGGTAAGATTCAATCAAATACGAATAAATTAAAATATGTATTAATTCGTATGTAAACCTCATTCCTAACTGAAATAAGGTATTAAAGGTTAAGAGATTCCTAAATATTAGCGATTATGCATAAAAATCCTAACATTTTACACATTTTTACAATATATTTTGGCAAAGATTATCGGATTCCTACGGGAAAATTGTAGCTTTGTTGCCAGAAAATCAAAAATGGGCTATGAGAAATGTTTAAAAAAAAGACCTCTGTTCCAAGCCTTATATTTACAACGGGTTAGTTAAAAAATTTTAATTTTTATGAAGTCAATTAACATTATACTGGGACTATTACTACTTGCGGGTATTTTAGCTCTTGGTTGGTGCAATTACACAGAAAAGCAGAGCTTTGATGCACAGCTTTCTAGTTTAACTGCAAAAAACACTACGCTATCTGGAGAAATATCAGAAATTCAAGGCTTGAAGAGCAATCTTGAAGGAGAAATAGCGGAATTGCAGGCTAAGTTCTCTGATTTAGCAGAAGAAAATCAGTCTTTGAAGGGATCTGTGAAAGATGCACAAAGAGAAATCAACAGAAGAAAAGCTGCAATCACTCAGTTAACACAAGAGATGCAAGGAAAAGATGGCGAAATGGCCTCTTTAAGATCTCAGTTATCTAGCTTATTGGGTGTTAAGTCTCAATTAGAATCAGAGATTACTTCATTAAAGTCAGAAAATGAAAGTCTAAAGGCAGAGAATGCACAATTGACGGCTGATTTAAAAACTACTAGAGAAGAAAAAGCGGAACTAGCTAGGTTAAATGCAACTATCCAAGAGGAAGTAGAAAACTTAACACTTGAAAATTTCAAGGCTAATGGTTTCACAGTAGAAGTTGAAAAGAGAAATACTAAAGCTACTGCTTGGTCAAGATTTGCTAAGCAAGTGAAAGTAAGTTTTGATTTAGTAGGAGTACCTGAAAAATATCAAGGTGTTCGAGATCTTTACTTGGTGATCACTGATGAAAATGGAATTGCTATTAAGAAGGCTAATCCAATTGCAAAAACAGTTAACCTTAATGGTCAAACAACTGACATCACTGCTGTATCTACTCAAAGCGTTGATATAACAGAAAGTCAAAGACTAAACTTTACACACAAATTAGAAGAAAGATTGAGTAAAGGATTTTACAGAGCTTCTGTGTATAGTGATATCGGTTTATTGGGTTCTTCAAGTTTCAGATTGAGATAATAAAAGAACCTTTATATATTATAAAAGAAAGCTGATTCTCCATACATTGGGGGATCAGCTTTTTTGTTGTTTAAAACAATTTTATTATGCGATCTTTATTTATTGTACTAATAGGCGGACTTTGTCTAAGTTCTTGTATTAGTAAGAAAAAGTATTTGGAAACCTTAGCGAATCATGCCAAAAACAAGGTAGATTATGAGGATGTATTGGCTTTAAAAGAAATTAAAATCATAGATCAAGATCAAACAATTGACAGTTTACGAATTGTCAATGCGACGCATAAAGGGGCGAACGAGGCGCTATTGATTACACAGGATAGATTGCAAGATCGTCTGGATGCTGTTCAAGATGAAGTATTGGCAGAAAAGAAATCTAAATCGT
>CALJIY010000424.1 GCA_937973945.1 uncultured Saprospiraceae bacterium
GGATCTAAACGATGCACCATATTCTGTATACCCGCAATTATTTGGTCTAATTCTTCCGGATAATCAACATATCGAACCTTGCGATTATCTTGACCAAATATGTTGATGGTAATGACTTTTCGGCGATCTCCATAGGCTACGGCAATTCGTAGGGGAATAGGTCTAGGTTTCTGTTGGAGGCGCTTACCGCAAATGATCGATTCACAATCATACATCCGTTTCATTTCAAAGAAACCTTTGTCAATGATGGATTGTGCAAATTTTTCTAATTCAGTCCGAGAGATTGTTTTTTTGGTTACTAGTAGTCCATCCTGTTCATTTTGTAACTCTCTGATGAGTCGGCCATCGTTTTTGATATGGACATAATCTTTTGTCACAGGATTGATGCCTCCATAGAAGCCGCCACCCGTTAATTCAATGCTGATGTATGTTAGGGACGTTTTGGGTGTTTTGGAAGTTTTCCGTTTTTTCTTTTTCTTTCTTTTGGCAAAAGACCACCACCTTTTTTTAGCTTCTTGTGGGTTGTCAATTTCTACTTTAACTAAAGGCAATTCATTGGCGGGTTTGATAAAAGGCGCTTCTTCAGCAGGTACACTGACAAAATGATATTGGTAAGTCCCTCGACTATTATCTTGTGTGAATTCTAATATTAGCACTTGTTTATTTACAGCAGCGATCCTAAACTGTTTGATGTGTTTGAATCTATAGAATAGATTATCCTCTTTCATGCGCCAAGTGCCTCTAGAAAATTTTCCATTCAAGTACTGTTCGTAAGTATAGTTATACCGAAAGTATAGGAAGTACTCATAAGTATCTTCTGCTTGATGAATGATGGTATTCGATTCTAGATGTAGCGCATAGGTATACTTCCATTTAGTTTCTACGATCTTCCGCTCATCAATATCAAAATAGGCTTTACTATCGGCCGTTTGTGCAGTGACGGATGACAAGAAGCACAGAGAAAATAATAAATAGCATAATAGCCTGAAGAATAACTTCATTGTTGGTAAATTGAGTGTGTGTAGTTATAATGTGGAGGCTTTGGTCGAATCGAGAGGAGTGTCTATTTCTTATGTAAAAATAAACAATATAAATTATTAAAAGGCAAAGAATCTTGTCTAATATTTAGCATTTGGTGGGAGAGGTACGGAGAGTGGGAGGAGAGGGGCTATGTTAGTAAGTCTTTCTGGCGAAAGACCGAGGAATATTGAACACTGAGTCACAGAGTCACAGAGGAACACTAAAGTATTAATGAACACGGAGGCACGGAGTGAATTTTTATTCTCCGTGCCCCTGTGTCTCTGTGTTCTAAAAAAAACTCCGTCCCTCTAAAACCGGAAACCCAAAGTCAACAAGGCGCGATTTTTTTGATCGTCTAACGTAACTAATTGTTGAGAAATACTAGAATTATAGGGGCTAAAACCTTCACTAGAAGTCGAAAGGGTATAAGTAGCATCTATAAAAAACTTCTTTTCTCTAAATCCGATGCCTGCGCTATATTCGGGGTCTGTAGTGCCTGATTCATCCGCATAAGGAGTGGTTGATAGATTCACACCTGCTCTAAAGCGTAATTTTTTCAAGGCATATTCTCCACCGAGTCTTATTAATAGGGCAGAGGTGAATTCGTTTGCTACGTCTTGGTTTAAATCATCAAAGAATCCAGTGTTAACCCGCAAACCATCCTCTGTTTCTGGTTCTTGAAAAGAGGCACCTCCATAGTTGATAAATTCTACTTCAGCACTGATGAATCCCATTTTTTTAATCATCAAGGCGCCACTGCCGATAAATCGCCAAGGAGTCTTGATGTCATAATCAAAAGTACTTTCAGGAGAGCTAGATTCTAATGCGCCATCATTACCTGAACCTTCATCTGTAAAATCGTAGACTAAGCTGGTTTGGTAATTATCTGTTAGTCTCAATCGAGTAGGCGTATGCACTGATGCACCGACCCTAATCATATCGGATACTCTATAGATCGCCCCCAATTTTAAATTTAAACCATATCCACTAGTCTCTAATTCTTGTGTATAGGCTAAACTGTTATATAGCGGAATAAGGTCGTCACTTGTATCTGATTCACTATATGTGCTACGTTCTGTGAATGAAACGATTGGAAAAGCAAGGGTCATACCTAACATTAATCGCTCTCCTCTATACCCGCCAATGCCAAAAACAACCTCATTAATAGAACCACTCCTACTAATAGTTTGGTCTTTTTGAATAGGCGCACCTGGGATTAATTCAATATCCGTTTCATAAAATCTATCTAGTTCTAAATCGTAGATGGCACCAACATCCCAAGCCAGTCCTGTATCAAAATCGTTGAATTCTTCAGGAAGCAAGCCAGTAGCTTGTTCTTGAAAAAAATCGGCATAGGAACCAGGGGTAACCCCTTCATAAGAAAGCTTTTCATTAAAATTAGCTAAACGGTTGATGCCGATGCTAAAATTAGAGGTCCGCCATTTAGAGCGACTACTAACTACCTTCTTGCCGAATACAATGCCTATATTATTAAAATTGAAATTGGTATTGTCTTCTGTAAAATACCCTCGTCCACCATCTACTAATTGTGCATCCACAGAGCTTAGATAAAAGGAAGGAGTCATTGTAAATTCAGAAGCTTGGTAAATACCCAACCCCGCTGGATTGGTACTAATAACGGAGAAATCCCCTCCCAAAGCACCTATTCCTCCTCCAATGGCTACTGTTCTGGCAGTACCGCCAATTCCAAATTGAGAGAAACGTAGCGCATCTGCTGTAGTTTGTGCAGATACACTTATGGTCGTTCCTAAGAGGAAAAAGAAATAAATCAGTCGTTTCATATTTTTTGGTTTTAACCCAGAATGCAAAATGTATTTGTTAGAAGTTGTCTAAGAATGTAGCTCTGTTGTGAGCTACAATTATAAACACAAATATTTATTTTCCTATTCCAGAACAAAAAAAAATGGGTGAAATATTGCTATTCCACCCATTTTTTCTAGAAAAACTTGAGTTCAATCATTCTTGAAATCAAATCCTCATATTTTACTGTCTTCTTGAAGAAGAAGAACTTCTAATGGAAGAGCTTCTTGAAGAGGAACTTCTCGGAGAAGATATACTTCTTGAAGAACTTCTTCTTGGCGTAGAAATGCTTCTGCTAGAGCTGTTACTTCTTGGTGTAGAGTAACTTCTTCTGTTAGAGCTATTACTTCTTGTAGAATTATAGTTTCTTCTTGTGTTATTACTTCTGTCGTAAGTTCTGTTTGTTCTAGTGTTTGTATTAGCACGTGTGCTAGTACTTCTAGAACGGCTGCTTGCCGCATCGTTACCTTGAGCAGAACGAATTACTCTACTTGTTCCTCTTCTTACAGAAGAATCATTGCTTCTTGAGCTAGCGTTAGTCGTACTTGTTCCTCTAGGACCATAAGTAGCGTTATTAGCGCCTCTTGAAGTTCTAACCAAGTTGTTACCGTAGCTTGTTGGAGGACAATATGCATTGTATGCACTTGCCGCACCGTATCCACCAAATCCATTGTTGAAACCATTGTAGCCGCCAAAGCCGCCGCCAATTCTTCCTACATTATAAGGATTGTAGAATGGGCTATATGCAGAGTTGAAACCATATCCTCTGAATGGACTTCTTACTGCTCTTCTATAAGCGTTATAGCTAAAAGGATTTCCTAAATAAATAGAAACACCTGGGCTATATGCAGCATTATAGTATGCAGCATCTGTGAAGAATGGAGAATAGTAGCCAAAACCTGTATTAACTCTATTGAATCTTCTAATTCTAGAGCTGTAGTAGTAATCTTGATCATCTAAGTAGCTGTACTCATCGTATTCGTCATAATCTGCTGCTTCTTGAGTTACATACTCTTCTTCTGCTTCATAGTGAGTTACCTCATTATCATCAGAAGGAATAGAATATAAGTCATCATACTGAGCGAAAGTCGAAGTTGCGAAACCAAAAGTTAGTAAGGCAACTAATAAAGCTGAAAATTTATTTTTCATATTATATAGATTTTAAAGTAATTATCGAGTAGCTCTTTCTTACAGGACTAAAATTATTACTTTTGCAGCTTAATTTTAGTTAAAACAGTATTAAAATGAATTTTATTTCTGTTAAAGTCGTATTCAGAACATACTTTCTTTCCCCCTTAAGACGGGAGAATATCATTCTGAGTAACAAAGCAAATAAAATTTATTAATATCTTAACAATTGGGTTTTAAAAGTTATAAGTTCGTCGTGTTTATTAACTATATAACGTTTAAAACTAGAATAGGTTGATGAATTGAGGTACTATTACATTGAAGTTGTTTAAGAATGTAGTCTGATATTAGTTGTAAGTGCTTGGTTTCTAGGGCGAAGCTCTTTTTTATTTTCGTAGCCTTAGCTACGGAAATCAAAAAAGCTGAAGATCCTAGGAATCAATGACTTGCAAATAATACAGAAATACATTTTTAAACAACTTCTTATTAATAATACATTCTTAATATACCTAAAAGTTAGGAAGAAGTCAACATAATCAATACAGTAAATGGCAAAAGGAATTACAAGCAGAGAAGAGTCCTATGCGGATTGGTACAATGAAATTGTCAAAAAAGCAGGATTAGCAGATCATTCGGCAGTTAGAGGTTGTATGGTCATTAAGCCCTACGGTTTTGCGATTTGGGAAAAAATGCAAGCTCAATTAGACAAGCGTTTTAAAGAAACAGGGCATGTGAATGCTTATTTTCCATTATTTATACCAAAAAGCTTTTTAAGTAAAGAAGCGGAGCATGTGGAGGGATTTGCTAAAGAATGTGCGGTAGTTACCCATCATCGATTAATGAATGACCCGAATGGGAATGGGGTAATCGTGGATCCAACGGCTAAATTAGAGGAAGAGCTAATTGTCCGACCTACTTCTGAGACCATTATATGGAATACCTATAAAGATTGGATTAAGTCTTATCGAGATCTTCCTTTATTGATTAATCAATGGGCGAATGTGGTGCGTTGGGAAATGAGAACTCGGATGTTCCTACGAACAGCAGAATTTCTATGGCAAGAGGGGCATACGGCTCATACGACAAAAGGCGAAGCAGTAGCAGAGGCTCGGCAGATGCTAGATGTTTATGCGGAATTTGCAGAGGAATATATGGCGATGCCTGTTATTAAGGGGCGAAAAACAGCTAATGAACGTTTTGCTGGTGCAGAAGATACGTATACGATTGAAGCCTTGATGCAAGATGGAAAGGCCCTGCAATCTGGTACTTCTCACTTTTTAGGTCAAAATTTTGCAAAGGCCTTCGATGTGAAATTTTTAAATCAAAATCAAAAAGAAGAATACGTTTGGGCGACTTCGTGGGGTGTATCGACTCGTTTGATGGGGGGCTTAATTATGACGCACTCGGATGATAATGGTTTAATTGTACCGCCAAAATTAGCAGCCTTACATGCTGTTATTGTACCGATTCCTAAACCTGGCGCTGAAATAGACGAAGCAGCAATGAAAATAATGGCTGCATTGAAAGAAAAGGGCATCTCCGTTAAATATGATACAGATGCTAAGAAACGACCAGGATTTAAGTTTGCCGAATATGAATTACAAGGTGTGCCAGTACGAATTGGTATCGGAAAACGGGATTTAGAAAAAGGAGTTGTGGAGTTAGCTCGTAGAGATACTGGCGAAAAAACTCAAGTTCCTGTAGATGCCGCAGCTTCTGCTATTGAACAACTATTAGAAGATATTCAAAATAATTTATTCCAAAAGGCACTTGATTATAGAACGGAACACACTTCATCTGCAGATGATTTTGATACGTTTAAACAAATCTTGGAAGAAAAAGGTGGTTTTGTGAAAGCGCATTGGGATGGTACCGTAGAAACAGAGAAGAAAATCAAGGAATTGACTAAAGCGACAATTCGCTGTATTCCTTTAGATAATGAGCAAGAGGAAGGGAAGTGTATTCTTACGGGAAAACCTTCTAAAGAGCGGGTATTATTTGCGAAGGCTTATTGAGTTGTTAGAAGTCAGATGTCTGACCCTTTGAAGGTTTCAGAAATGCGCTGAAACTGTAAAATACCAGATTGAAATGCTATAATTAATGGCTTACTTAAAGTGCTTTAGGACTATATTCCTAAAGCACTTTTTTTGGTTTGGTATCATCAAGAAATGATTATAAATAATTGCTTTCATCTCACACTTTATTATTTAACAATTTCGTAATCCTCAAATTCTTTTATATTCTGCATAATTTAGTATTTTGGAGATTGGTACAGCAGAATAGTATATTCACTATCTATTTAAGTTGTTTTGTAGGAATTAAATTCTAATAATTTAACGGACCAGTGCAGGCAATATGGGATTTTTTAATAAAATATTTGGCTTAGAAGATAAGGACCTCATACAACCAAGTATTCAATTTGGCAGGTATACCGATTCTTATAAAACACCAGAGCAATACAAGGCTTGGGAGAACTCTGTAGATGAATTTGAAAAAGGAAACTACCTATCCTCCTACCGATTATTTTTTCAATATTTAGGCAATACAGCTGTTAAAAATGTGATGGTCGAGGAGCATGATGGACAACTAAATTTTGAGATTCTTCAAGGGTCAAAAAAAATAAAGGGTTATGCTAATAATAAGAAGGTAAAGGTGGCCGCAAAAGTGGTGCAGACGGATGATTTGAATGTTAGTTTTATGCGCCGTTTGATGGAGGAGAATTATAAGATGAAATATAGTTGTTTCGCCTTGGATGAGGAAAATGATATTTCTGTTGTTTTTACCACTTATGTTGTAGATGGGTCTCCTTATAAAATTTACTCGGCATTAAAAGAAGTAGCTACTAAGGCAGATAAGCTTGATGACTTATTGATTGAAGAATTTGATGTGCTTCACCATACAGACACTAATTTATTAGAAGAAATAAGTGTGGAAGAAAAAGAAGTGAAGTATGCTTTTATTCAAAAAAACATAGAAACTGTTTTAGAGCAGATAGATAAAGGGGGCACTAAATTACAAGAATATCCAGGGGCTATTGCCTATTTATTATTGAATTTAGGGTATAAAATTGATTACTTGACCATTCCAGAAGGAAACTTGATGGAGGCAATAGAGCGGATTCATCGATTGTTTTTTTCTAAAGATGGCAAAACCAGTCTCCAGAAAAACAACTTGCTATACAAGGAGTACCAAGCATTACAAAAAAGACCCAAAGCGGCTATATTTAAAGAATTATATAGAGTCAAAAATACTTTTGGAATCACGAAGCCTGCGGCGCATGATCGGGTGGTGAGTTTTATTGATGGGGAGTTGCCACATATGAATTGGTATGAAGAAAATGGATATGAACATATCGCCTTGGCTATACCGGGCTATATTGTAGGGTATTGCCTTTTCCAGTTTGCGGTCCCTAAACCCGTAAAGGAATTACTTCATTTATATTACCAAGTGACAGAAGCTGCCTATTTCAAAGACTTAGGTTTTCAATATAATTTTGTAGAAAATGGAGTATTAGATAAAAAAGAAATCAAACGGGCGATAAAAAAGATCACAGAAGCAAATGATCGTCAATACCCTAGATTCAATCCCGATACATCAGACTTATCCTTTGATAACCTCATTAAATTTGCAAGATCTTTCCTATTGATGGTTCGAAATTTGAATCTGGCGAAAGCATGAGAAAAAGATCGCTACGCTGACAGAAGTCAGACCGCTACGCTGTCAGGTGTCAGATTTATGACGTTGACAACGTGACGCACGGTCAACATCATAAATCTGACAGCATAGCGATCTGACCTCTGACAGTTCCATTAGCGTAAGCTAAATGGAACGATCTGACTTCTAAAAGAAATATGCAAGAGATAATAGAAAAATATAGAAATGTAGTCATTCAAATAGCTACTCCTTATAGCAAGGGGACAGGTTTTTATTTGAAAGACTATGATTTGATTGTCACGAACCAGCATGTGGTGAGTGGGAATCGGGAAGTCGTGATAGATGGAGCGGTGATTAATCGGCAGATGGTAGCGGTGATCTATGTAGATCAAAAACATGACTTAGCTTTTTTAGAATCGCCGAAAGAGACGATGGAGTCAGGTATATCGCTGGGTCTTGAGAAAAAGATGAAGAATGGAGATCGGATTCTTGCCATTGGTCATCCATTTGGTTTGAAATATACTAGTACACAGGGCATTATTTCCAATACCATGCATGAGTTACATAATGTAAATTATTATCAGCATGATGCCGCGTTAAATCCAGGAAATAGCGGTGGACCCTTATTAGATATGGATGGGCGGATTGTCGGGGTGAATACATTTGTCATTCGAAATGGAGAGAATACTGGTTTTTCTTTGCCTATATCTTATTTACAAGCTACCCTAGAAGATTTTGTTAAAAAAGATGGGATAGCTGTACGATGTAGTTCTTGCTCCAATATTGTTGTCGAAGAAAAAAAGAATGGTAAATATTGTCCTTTTTGTGGGACGAAGATAACCTTCCCTTCACAAGAAGAACCATATGAACCATTAGGTGTAAGTAAAACCATAGAGTCTTTACTAATAAAAGCAGGTCATGATGTCCGTCTATCTAGAAGAGGACCTAACAATTGGGAAATTCAAGAAGGCAGTGCTAGAATAAGTATCACTTACCATGAAAAATCTGGCTTAATTATTGGAGATGCATTCCTATGTAACCTCCCTAAAGTTAATATCAAGCCCATTTATCAGTATTTATTAAAGCAAAACTACGAAGTAGAAGGGCTCACGTTTAGTGTCAATCCCAATGGTCAGGAGATTATTCTTTCATTATTAATCTATGACCGTTATTTGAATCTAGAAACAGGTCTCCAGTTATTCAAACATTTATTTGAAAAAGCTGACCATTTTGACAATATTCTGGTAGAAGAATATGGGGCAAAATGGAAAAATGATCGACAATTAAGTTAGGGGGAATGCAAAAGTAGCTCCGGCTAATTAAACGAGTGTTTTAGTTGTTTAATTAATAGGACTTGCTTACTACGGTGGATCTTACTACTGTTTTTATAGTGCCAACTACCTTACATCTGATAGCCATTTTTTAGATTGCTAAAATATGATTAGCTAATTCTTCGTTCATTCTCTGTGGAATACTAATTATATAAGGAATCGTCAATAACTTTGCAGAATAGCTATCCTTCTTCTTTGTCGAAATCCGTATAAATCCATATCCTTGTAAACTTGTTTGACGTTCAATCGTAAAACTTGGTGATTTAGTAATTACTTTTCGTATATATTCACTTATAGACCTACAATGAAAGTGCTAAGAAATCTACTTATTATTTTTTCCCTGTCTTTAGGCGTCTTTAGCCTAACAGCACAGGATATTCACTTTTCTCAATTCTATATGTCTCCGCTTAACTTGAATCCTGCCATGACTGGTGTCATGAACAGTCAAGTTAGAGTCATTGGTAATTATAGAAATCAATGGGCCAGTGTACTGAAATCCAATGCCTTTTCTACTTATTCGGTGTCTTATGACCAGAAAATAGCAGTAGGTCGATATGATTACTTCGGTATCGGTGGTACTTTTTGGGGAGATAAGGCTGGACAATCAGATTTTAAAACCTTACAAGGTAAAATGTCTGTTTCTTATAGTAAACGGATGGGTGGCTACAGAAGTAAGTCGCATTACTTAGTAGTTGGTGCTGAGGGAGGTGTATCTCAAAGAAGTATTGATTTCTTGAATCTTAGATGGGGATCGCAACATGACGGTGAGGGTGGATATGATGCTACGGCTATTTCAGGTGAAAATTTTGACAGAGATAATTTCTTATTTGCAGATTTATCTGCTGGTTTGATGTGGTTTACTGTTTTTGATGAATATAGCAACTTCTATATAGGTGGTGCTTTTAGTCACTTAAATAGAGCCAATCAATCATTTGATAGTGAACAAGATATTCCTTTATATAGTAAATTTACCATTCACGCTGGAGCAGAATTAATGGGCCAGTCTAGAGTTGGTTTAGTACCCGGTATGGTGGCTTTCTTTCAAGGGCCTTCCTTTGAGTTAAATGCAGGTACTAGTTTGAAATTCTTGATGGGTGGCAGAAAGAGAAGTAAAGATGCGGATAGTCAGTCTTTCCAAATAGGAGCATGGGTGCGTTTAGCGAATCGAGTAAATGGGGTGACTAATACTATTGTAACTCCAGGACCTAATCCAGGTGATCCTCCGATTACAACTACGGTAACAAGCGACGATGTATCTATCTGGGTAGATGCGATTATCTTATCTACACGATTTGACTATAATGATTTTGGTATAGGATTTAGTTATGATGTCAATGTATCTAACTTAAAACCAGCGAGTAACTCCAATGGTGCCTTTGAATTCTCTATCATTTATAATATACAAGGAGCTGACAAAAGAGGCGTATACTGTCCTAATTTCTAATTAGACCTTATATATTCCTCGAAGTTGTTTAAAGCGACTTCTACTCAATTCCATACAAATACCCCACTTTTTACTATAAAAGGTGGGGTATTTTTGTTATAATTGCATACTATTGATATGAGAAAACTAAGACTGCGTTAGAGCGGATTATTCGAATCCGTTATTACCTGTGAAACACTAACGTAATCTAAAAAGGTAAAAACTATGTTTGGAAGTAAAAAAAGTAAGCAATCTGATCCGGTTAATTCTGTAAATGGTAAAAATCTTGCTTTAAATACACTGGTCAATGGAACCGAGGTAGAAGGCAATATCAAAACAGAAAGTGATATTAGAATAGACGGAACCTTAATAGGGAACCTATCTTGTGGGGCAAAAGTGATCATAGGCCCGAGTGGCATTATAGAAGGCGACGTTATTTGTCAAAGTGCTGTTATAGAAGGTTCTTTTGAAGGATTGCTAGAAGTCGCTGGAAACCTGACATTAAAAGAGACGGCTGTTATTAATGGAGAGGCGGCATATGATAAATTAGTCGTTCACCAAGGGGCAGTCATTAATGCAACTATTCGCCGTAAAGGAGCGAATCCAACCGATAATACGAGTGTCAAAAAAGTCAACTCAAAATCAAAACAAGAAGTCGAAGCCTAATAATCCTAATGCAGTACTCAAGTATTCTGGGATGGCTTTTCAGATGGCTTTCATTCTTGGCTTAGGCGTTTTCCTAGGCATGAAATTGGATAGCCATTTTGGTATGGATAAACCGTACCTAACTGCTTTATGCGCTATTTTGGCGTTTCCTGTTGCTTTTTATGTATCCGTGAAAGATCTTTTATAAAAAGCTTTTTTGGAATAATTTTTAAAATATGCCTCCCGCTACCTTCTTCTCTTCTCTCACAATCATTTCAGTAATTACAGCACTCGGCTTATTTGGATTAAATCAAATAGAAGCCATCGCTCCATATAGCAACTTCTCTTGGCTATGTTTAGGCAGTTTTATTGTCTTATCCCTACTCATGTATGCAGCAGGCCATTTCACCGCCAAAAGCAGTAATAAACATATCTTCACCAGTATTATATTAGGATCAACGCTAGGTAAAATGATGCTTTCTTTAGTCTTGGTCATCTTATACTATAAATTTGCCATGCCTACTTCTAAAGTTTTTGTCATCCCCTTTTTCATTGTTTATTTGGTTTTTACCAGCTTTGAAACTTGGTTTATGATGAAGTTGGGGAAGCAGCAAAAATAGAAGTCAGAAGTCAGAAGTCAGATCGTCCTAGTTAGCTGACGCTAACTGGACTGTCAGAAGTCAGATGTAAGACCTTGACAACGTGATGTTTGTAAGTCTTGTTAGCAATCTGACAGCGAAGCGATCTGACCTCTGACAGCAAAGCGATCTGACTTCTAAAAAAAACAATATGTTAGATAAAGATTCTTTACTTATCGGGCTACTTATAGGATTAGCCGTACCCTTTGTGGGATATGCGACCATTCAAATGATATTTGAACAAATAGCAGGGATGGAATTTTTAAATCCGGAAACTCGAACGGTTTATTTTAGAGAGCGGACCATTGCCATCTTAGCCGTCTGTTTGAATTTGATTCCCTTTCAGTTGTTTAAGAAACGACGCTACGAAAAAACAATGCAGGGGATATTGATTGCTACTTTTATCTATGTGTTTATATGGATTTATTACTTTGCTAATTTGATGCTGTTTAATTAATGAAGTACTACTTAATAGTAGGAGAAGCATCTGGCGATCTTCACGCATCTAATTTGATGAAAGCCTTACAGCAGGAAGATCCTCAAGCAGATTTTCGTTTTTGGGGTGGAGATATGATGGCAGCAGTTGGAGGACAATTGGTGAAGCACTATCGAGAATTAGCTTTCATGGGTATTGTGGAGGTGCTTAGGAATGTGCGGACGATTAAGCAAAATTTTCGATCTTGCAAAGAAGATATTTTAACTTACCAAGCGGATGTATTAATTCTGATCGACTACTCAGGATTTAATCTACGGATGGCTAAATGGGCCAAGCAGCAAGGGTTAAAAGTCTTCTACTATATTGCGCCCCAAGTATGGGCCTCTAGATCAGATCGAGCAAAGGATATTAAGCTATATGTGGATCAGCTCTTTGCAACGCTTCCTTTTGAGCCTGCTTTTTATGAACAGTATGGGATGCCCATTAACTTTGTAGGCCACCCTTTATTAGATGTCGTCGACCAATATTCTTTTGATCCTTCCTTTTTAACTAGGCACCATATCCATCAACCGATTATCGCTTTACTGCCTGGCAGTCGAAAACAAGAAATCAATAAAGTCTTAGAAGTTTTATTACCAGTCGTGGAATCATTCCGAAACTATCAATTTGTTATTGCGGCCGCTCCTGCTATTCCTTTATCTTTTTATCAGGATATTATAGCTCGAAGGGGACATAAACTACCTATAAAATTGATAAGTGACAGTACCTATGATATTCTTAAACATGCGAAGGCAGCTATTGTAACTTCTGGAACGGCGACCTTAGAAGCAGCTTTACTGGATGTTCCCCAAGTCGTTTGTTACAAAGGAAATTGGCTCTCCTATCAAATCGCTAAACGATTTATTAAGGTGCCATATATCTCTTTAGTTAATTTAATAGCCGAAGAAGAATTAGTAAAAGAATTAATACAATATGATTTGACTACAGCGCATGTTCGGCAAGAACTCGAATTGCTATTGACAGCAAAAAAGGCTAGTATTATTAAGGAGGGATATCGTGCGATTCGAGTGGCGCTAGGGGAGAAGGGCGCTTCTGAAAGAACGGCTCAGTTGATGGTTAGGCACCTGAGATAGGTAGTGTTAGGGATGTTTATGAACACGGAGGCACAGAGCGCACAGAGTTATATGAAGTTTCTCTGTGTGCTCTGTGCCTCCGTGTTCATAAACTCCAACATTCCGAAGGAATCTCCAAGCCCTAAGATTTCGAAGAAATCTTTCCCATTCCGATTTTCTCTGTCCGCGTTCCAATCACACTATTTGGCGGAATGATCGCTTCTTTTTTTAGAATGATAATACCATCTCGAATACAATAAGTATCCGTTTCTATATCCTCTAAATTAGCACCACCAATGATAGTCGTATTATCTCCGACACGGCAATTTTTATCAATAATGGCATTTTCAATGACACAGTTTTTTCCAATACCCATCAGTGGGGTACCTTCCTTTTTAAGGGCGGCTATTTGAACTAAGGATTCATAATAATCGTTCCCCATTATGATGGAAGATCGGATGCTTGTACCATCTTCTATTCTAGAACGAATACCAATCACTGATCGCTCAATCGTGGTAGAATGTATAATAGCGCCGTCTGCTACGATCACTTGATCTAGCGATGTTTTGAAGGTTTTTGCAGGAGGTAATACCCTAGGTCTTGTATATAAACGATCGACATTGTCGAATAGATTGAATTTTGGGATTTCGGAGGTCAAATCTAAGCAGGCTTCCATGAAGGATGCAATCGTTCCGATATCTGTCCAGTAGCCATCAAATTGATAAGAAGCTACTTTATAGTCATTATAGATGGCGGTAGGAATAATTTCTTTACCAAAATCTGTAGCATCGGCTTGCTCTTCAAATAATTTGATAAGTACCTCTTTTTTGAAAATATAAATTCCCATAGAAGCAAGGTATTCTTTGCCACTTGCTTGTTGTTCTTTAGATACAACAGATTTCCACTTCGTTACTTCACTCGCATTTGGCTTTTCTACAAAGCGATCAATCATCCCATCTGCCTTTACTTTCATAATGCCAAAACCAGTAGCATCCTTTGCATTAACGGGTGTAGTAGCAATTGTGACATCTGCCCCTTTAGCAACGTGATCTGCCAGTAATTTTTGATAATCCATTTGGTAGAGCTGGTCTCCAGATAAAATCAAAATATTTTCGTACTGGTGATTTTTTAAATGCTTCATGGATTGACGCACGGCATCTGCTGTGCCCTGAAACCAATTACTATTACCAGGCGTTTGCTCTGCTGCCAGTATATCTATGAAACCATTACTAAAATTATCAAATGTAAAGGTGTTCTTGATATGTTGATTTAAAGAGGCAGAATTGTATTGTGTGAGGATGAATATTTTCCGTACGTCTGAATTCAAACAATTTGAAATAGGAATGTCAATCAATCTATATTTGCCGCCGATAGATACAGCTGGTTTTGATCTTTTTTCAGTGAGCGGGAACAATCTAGATCCAGCGCCCCCTCCTAGTATTAATGCAATCATAAAGTAGTAGATTTAATACAACAGAATAAGTTCTGCTATGAAACTCTCTAAAATCTCAAATGGAACTTAGATTCTATAATTAGGACTTAAGTTGTCTACTATAAGTAACGAATCTAATTCTATTCCTGTTGTGATATAAAATGGAATTAACAGGGGATGATAAGGTGTCAGGATGAGTTTGTGATCAGTTCTCAAAAACGGATGGGTGTAGTTTTGGAGGGTTTTAACAACTTCATTTTCTAATTAACCCTACATCAAAAACTACACCCAGTTATCTTTTTTAGATCTTAAAATTCCAATTAATGTGACAGGTTAAGTAAGCTGTTTTAATTTAAGAGGTTTCTCTTTGAGAATAGTAGCCAATAGTAAACTAAACAAGATGACTAATACACATCCGATTAAATTCAACCACAAATAAGCTAAATTAATAACACCCGTATGCGTTAAATAGTAAATGTATAAAACGCAGGCTTCACCAAGAATAGCTGCCCAGAATATGGCATTACCGCCGACCCTTGTCAAGAATTGATTAATTAATAGATAGCCGATCAATCCACCACCAAATCCACCTACACATGCAGAAAATAAATCTAGATCACCTCTAAATAATCCAAGGATAATCGCCCCAAGAACGGCTCCAGTTAAACTACCAACTACTAGGGCATTTTTATCTTTCTGCTTGAAAAAGAAAGCCACTAAAAATACCCCTAAAATGGTTCCATAGAATAGGGAACCTATAATATTAACTGCTTGAATTAAATTGTCAAACAAATCAGCCATTAAAGCAAAACTCAATGCTACTAATCCCCAAATAATCGTAATAACTTTAGAAGCTTTTAAATAATGAGCATCGGTCCCATCTGTGACCATAGATCGTTTATAGAGGTCAATAGCCGTAGTGGTAGCTAAGGCATTTAATTCGGAGGCGGTAGAAGACATCGCCGCAGAAAAGATCACCGCTAGTAATAAACCGACCAATCCAATTGGCATGTAATTCATAACGAAAGTAATGAATATATAATCGGAATCTTTGGTCTTGGCAAGCGGTGCTTCTTTAAGGATTAAGTCCTTGGCTCCTTGTCGGATATCTTTTTCTTGATTTTGTAATCCAGCAAGAATAGATTGTGCTTGAGTAATTTCAGGCTCGTTCTCTGAGTCTATTGCCGTTAATAAATTTTGTACAGCGACTTGTTTCAGTTGGAATACTTGATCGTACTCTTGTTCTAATTTTTCATAAGGAATTTCTGAAGGGGTATTCTTCAATTCATTTACATTCGACGTATTGAAATGCAAGGGCGGTTGTTCAAATATAAAAAATATAAACACTAAAATTCCTACAAACAAAACCAATACCTGCATTGGTACTTTGATAATCCCGTTAAATAGCAAACCCATTCGACTTTCCGCTAAAGATTTACCAGATAAATATCGTTGTACTTGTGATTGATCGGTGCCAAAATAGGAGAGGAAAAGAAACACGCCTCCTAGCATACCTGACCATATATTATAGCGTTCGCTCAAATCAAATTTAAAATCGACAATTTCTAACTTACCCATCTTCCCTGCAATGCCTAAGGCATCATTAAAGGAAATATCTGCGGGTAAGCCCAAAACGATAATAATAGCTGCTATAAACATCCCGCATAAAATGATAATCATTTGTTGCTTCTGGGTAACACTTACGGCTTTCGTTCCACCAAAAACCGTATAAAAGATAACGACCAAGCCAATAAATAAAACTGTATAGGTCAAACTCC
Source organism: uncultured Saprospiraceae bacterium (assembly GCA_937973945.1). Taxonomy (GTDB): domain Bacteria; phylum Bacteroidota; class Bacteroidia; order Chitinophagales; family Saprospiraceae; genus JAFMDF01. Next base: position 16,419 of record CALJIY010000424.1, read on the forward strand.
AACCTAAAATAGTAGACAATATAATGGCTGGCGCATAAATGGTAATCCCCGCTGCTAAGCCTCTTTGTATTAAAAATAGCATAGCCGTTAGCTGCCGCGTCTTTAGATCAAATCTCGACTCTAAATATTCGTAAGCGGTATAGACTTCCAACCTATAATAGATCGGCAGAAAAAATATTGCAATAATGACCATTGCCAAAGGCAAACCAAAATAAAATTGCGCAAAGCCCATCCCACTTTCATAGGCTTGCCCAGGCGTAGATAAAAAGGTAATGGCACTTGCCTGCGTTGCCATAATAGACAAACCAATGGTCCACCAAGGCAAATCCCTATCGCCTAATAAATATCCTTGTACACTATCTATTTTTCGGGTTTTCCAAACGCCATAAGCGACGATTCCGAATAAAGTGCCGAGCATGATAAGCCAATCAATAATATGCATGGAGGTTTTTTTAGATGTCAGAGGTCAGAAGTCAGATCGTTCCGAAATACTTTCGGAACTGTCAGAGGTAGACGTTATTGCTAAGAGTATGCTTGAGAAAAAAAATAGAAAAAAGTAATGATAATGGTATGTAAAATTAAGACCAGCCAGTAGAGTTGATTCCATGAGCTTAGAATCGGTGGCGCATCTTCTATATCTGTAGGCTTTTCTTTGGACATGGTTGTTAGTTAGAATACTTAGTGTATACAAATTAAAATTTTCCAAAACTAACTTTTTTTATGGGAAAGAGGAAGGGAAAGCAGCAATAATAAGCAGAGCTGGGTGATGATAAGATTTTGATAAATAAAAAACGCACATCATTTGCCGGCTAGTGCCGTTGGATGATGTACGTTCGGCGATCAGACAGACTCAACTATCTGATCGCGAATCTATATATTTATTACACAGTGTATTTAATAGGGTAGTATTCTTTAAAATTAAGGAAATGTAATTTAATTACTCCTCAAACCGCTTCCCAAGCGCCGAAACTGCTGACACCGTAAAGAAGCCCAATACCTCCGTCTCGCCGTCAGAAGCAAAAATATTAGTCGGTACATTACTTAGTGGTGAGGCAAACAACTCTCCAAAACCACCCGGTCGATCTGTCTGTAGTCGAACTTCATTTAAAAAGAAAGCAGCCTCATTTGGAATGGCGTGTAATTCCACGTATACAGAATCTCCAGGGGCATAAGGAGAAAGGAATACCCCATCTTCATCTTCAAAAGGATTGATCGAATCTCGAATAGGCGGAATGAAGATTAATCCATCTACTGCTCCTCCTTGGGAGAAACCAGCATCAAAGGCAATATTGATTTGATCTGGATTCCCTAGATAGTTACCATTTTTCCAAGTCTTAATCCAATAGCTATCTCCTGTGCCTTCTGGATCTCTTGACCAAAATTCAGCGAAATAACTTTCTTCTAAAAAGGCACTTTCTTCTTCAAATCTAAAAGTGATACTGTCTATTGGTGGTACTCGATTCATAGAACTTCCAGAAGCATAGGTGATCCCATTATAGGTAACGGCTAGGCCATAGTCCTCTCCGATTGTTCCAAAAGATTCTCCATTAGCAGGTGTCCAGGTATACGCCCCATTGTCTCCTTCTTCGAATACATATTGTTTGCCAGATGTAGATGCAACAACTACCTCTGCACCGCTTAAGCCGACAAGCCCTGAGTTATCAAAATAGGTTTGGGAAGCCAGTATATTAATTGTTTGTGGCTCTGGTTTATTATTGATCCATGCATCAATAACGACTAAATCTGGACTTTCCGATAAGCGTACTTCGTCCGAAATATCATCTTCACAGCTCATTAAGAAGAGTGCGCTGAAAAGGGTGGAGAAGAGTATAATTGAGAATATATTTTTCATGATATTTTTCTTAAATGGTATGTTTGGCAGTTGCGGCTTTTAATTTTAATTATTTAGCACACTCGCCAGAACTCCCCCCAACCCCCTCTTAAAAAGAGGGGGAGTCGTCTACGAAGGGAGATCTTCAATCGTAGACGACTCCCTCCCTTTTTAAGGGAGGGTTGGGGTGGGTTCCCTACTGGTTGTTAAACAGTTAATTTAAAATTTAAAATTATAAGATACAGATGGCACCACACTACCAATAATAGCTACTCTAGTAGCCTGTGTAGGAAGCGCTACTGCATCAGTAGGTATTTCATCTGCTTGTGCAAAATATATGGAAAACGGATTTCTTCGATTATATACATTATAAACAGAAAAGACCCAGTAGTCTTCGTTCTTTCTAATCTTGCCGTTCTTTCGCTCCTTTTTACCATGTAAGGTAGCGGCAAAATCTAAGCGATGAAAATTAGGAATTCGAACATTATTTCGTCCATTCCCTGCGATATAAGGAATGACATAATCTTGTACCGTAAAACGAGTAGTAGGAAAGGTCGTAGGTGTACCCGTGATGAAACTAAAATTAGCGGCAAAATCCCAACGATTATTTGGCTCGTAGAATAGAGATACTTTTAGATTGTGCGATTGGTCATATCTAGTTGGATACCACTCATCATTATTGATCCCGTTAACTTGTAGCTCGGTTCTTGCCAAAGTATAACTGACATAGCCATTGACAATTCCTGTATTCTTTTTCAAGTACAATTCCATTCCATAGGCACGACCTTGGCCGGGTAATAAATCGCCTTCTAAAAATTCATTGATTAAAATATCTGCACCATCTATATAGTCAATCTGATTTTGCGTTTTTCTATAATAAACTTCTACAGAGGTTTCAATATCATTATCCTCTCCGAAGTTTCTAAAGTATCCTAAGGCGACTTGATCACCTAATTCTGGTTTGATATTATTGGTACTTGGCGTCCAAATATCTAATGGGTTAGAAGCGGTGGTATTAGAAATTAAATGAATGTATTGGGTCATTCGATTATAACTCGCTTTGATAGAACTAGCTTCATTGACTTGGTATTTCAGCGATAAGCGAGGTTCGAAGTTTCCATAACTCTGGATCGTTTCTCCTTTATCAAAAGAAGTGATGTTTGTTATAGGTTGGCGAACACCAGCGGGCACCTCTCCAAATTCATATTCATTCCCTTTGCCTAGCAAACGGAAATTGGAATAGCGAATGCCATATTGTAAATCTATTTTTGAGCCAATCTTCTGATCATTGCCAACGTAAATAGCCGCTTCTATCGCTTGCTTTTCAGGCGTGCTAATATTGGTAGATTCTCCATTACTGACACCAATTGCATTGGCAGGTTCAAAGTCATGTCGCAATAGCTCTCCACCGAAAGTCAACTTGTTTTCTGGATTGATAAAATAACTTAACTCTGGTTTGAAGGCTAGGTTACGAATTTTGGAATCCCAAGTAAATTTGTCAAAATCATCCTCTCCAAAAGCCAATTCATAATCGTAGTTACTATAGAAGAAAGTAAAATTAGAAAACAAACGATCCGTAAATAAATGATTCCATCTAGCTGTTACCGTTTGATTGCCCCAACTAAATCCTTGTCTTTCATCAAACTTAAATTTATCTCTTCCCAAATAACCAGATAGGAATAATCTATTTTTTTGATTGACATTATAGTTGGTCTTTATCGTTAAATCCCAAAAGTTCAATGCTGCCCCATCATCTAACACATCTGTAAAAGGCCTAGCTAATATATCTGCATAAGATCGACGTCCTGCAACAATAAAAGAGGCTTTATCTTTTATCAATGGTCCTTCTACTGCTAAACGACTGAAGATCGTACCGATCCCTCCTTGGGTAGCTAATCTTTTGCTATTTCCTTCCTTCATTCTAATATCCAATATAGAGGCAATCCGCCCACCGTATCGAGAAGGAATTCCTCCTTTTATTAATTTCACATCTTTGACCGCATCAGGATTAAATACAGAAAAGAAGCCTAGTAAATGCGAAGAGTTATAAACAGGAGCTTCATCTAATAGTACCAAACTCTGTCCCACGCTTCCTCCACGTACATTGAAACCCGAAGCGCCTTCGCCTACGGTAGATACCCCAGGTAAGGTTTGAATACTTTTGATCACATCGACTTCACCGAGAAAGGAAGGTAATTTAGAGATGGTGGCAATGTCCAATTTTTGGGTACTCATTTGGACACCCGTTACATTAATGTCTTCTGGTTCTGCGGTAACGACTACTTCGACTAATTCTGTCCCTTGTTCTCCCAATTCTAAATCAATTCGTTGATTGGCAGATAGGGTAATATTTTTAATAATAGTTTCATAGCCTAAATAGCGATATTCTACCACATATGCTCCCGGAGGGAGCGTGATGGAGTAAAACCCATATTCATTACTGGTCGTTCCCACTTGTTCGTCTTGGACAAATACAGTGGCACCTATTAAGCTTTCGCCATTATAGGAGTCATTAATATAGCCGCTGATGGTTAGTTTTTCTGTTTGGGCAGATAGGGTAGTGGTGGCTAATAATATTAGGGTTAAGAAAGGGATTATTTTTCTTATAAACAGTGTGTGTGTATTCCTCATACTTTTTTTAGGTGATTTTGCTGAAACTTGGCTTCTTTGGTCATCCTCGGATTTCATCCGAGGTTATTCGTGTTTAACTACTCCGTAGTTGTTTTATAAAGAACTTGATTTTGTTCTTTGTTATTAAGGAGATGCAAAAATAAACACATTCCCCTACTAGTTAGTTGTGATTTCGATTAAATAAAAGA
>CALJIY010000425.1 GCA_937973945.1 uncultured Saprospiraceae bacterium
AGAAGCGGTGTATTACCATTATTATGAATATCCTTCTGTACATATGGTCAAGCGTCATTACGCCATCGTGACCGAAGAATACAAACTAGTCCATTTTTACTATGATGTAGATGAATGGGAATTGTACGATCGCAAAAAAGACGAGCATGAATTATTGAATGTCTACGATGATCCTGCTTATGCGGAGGTGGTAAAGGAATTGACAGAAAAGTTAGCCGCTATGCGGGTGCAATACAAAGATTCTAAGGAATTGGATCAATATTATATTGAGAAGTATCGAGAGGCGGGGAGGTTATAGGTATTGAGACACTGGGCTTGAAGAGTTAGTTTTCCTAGATGTTGTAAATCAGAACACTGAGACACTGGGGCACGGAGGTTTAAGTTGGGCCTGTTTCGTGTTCCTAGATGTTGTAATTTTGAACACGGAGACACTGAGGCACTGAGAATTATATTATACTCCGTGCCTCAGTGCCTCAGTGTTCAAAAAAAATCACTCAGTAACTCAAAAAGTCAACATCACAAACACCTCCTATTTAACTCAGTGACTCAGTGTTCTAAAAAAATCACTCCGTATCTCCGTACCTCTAGTTATTAATCACATTCTTAAATCGAGGTCGCTTAGGCGCCACATCCCCCAATCTTTCCCGCTTCGCTTGCTCATAATCAGAATAATTGCCTTCATAGAAAACGACTTGACTATCGCCTTCAAATGCCAAAATATGCGTTGCTAAACGATCAATAAACCAACGGTCGTGAGAAATGATGACGACACATCCTGCAAAATTATCAATCGCTTCTTCTAAGGCTCTCAAGGTATTGATATCTATATCATTCGTCGGCTCATCTAATAAGAGTAAGTTACCCCCATCTTTTAATGTCATTGCTAAGTGTAGACGATTTCTTTCTCCACCAGATAGAACTCCTACTTTCTTTTGTTGGTCGCTGCCTGCAAAATTAAATTTACTCATATAGGCACGCGCATTGAGTTCAGTCGTGCCTACCATGATGTTATCATTACCGCCAGAAATAACTTCATAGGCTGTTTTCTCAGGCGTCAGATCCTCATGACTTTGATCCACATAAGACACTTTTACGGTATCTCCTATTTTAATAGTCCCTGCATCAGGTGTTTCCTTGCCCATTATCATTCGGAACAAGGTACTTTTACCAACACCATTGGCACCAATTACCCCAATAATTCCATTAGGAGGTAAGGAGAAAGTGAGATTCTCAAACAACAATTTTTTCCCAAAGGCTTTGCTCAAATCTTCTGCATTAATCACGACATCGCCCAATCTTGGACCAGGCGGGATATATAGTTGCAAGTCTTTCTCGCGTGCTTTTCCATCTTCCCCTAATAATTTATTATAGGCATTCAAACGAGCCTTACCTTTTGACTGCTTGGCCTTTGGCGACATGCGCACCCATTCCAATTCTCGCTCTAAGGTCTTTCGGCGCTTACTAGCTTGCTTTTCTTCTTGGGCCAATCGCTTGGCTTTTTGATCCAACCAAGAAGAATAGTTTCCTTTCCATGGAATTCCTTCTCCCCTATCCAACTCTAAAATCCAACCCGCTACATTATCCAAGAAATACCGATCATGCGTTACGGCTATAACGGTTCCTGGGAAATTCTTTAAATACTGCTCCAACCAATGTACACTTTCCGCATCCAAATGGTTCGTAGGCTCATCTAATAATAAAATATCTGGATTACTTAATAACAATCGACAAATCGCCACCCGTCTGCGTTCTCCACCAGATAATACATTGATCGGTTGATCGCCTTCTGGCGTACGCAAGGCATCCATTGCGGTATTCAAGCGATTATCTAATTCCCATGCATTTAGATGGTCTAGTTTATCCGTGAGTTCTCCTTGCTTCTCAATCAGAGCAGTCATCTCTTCATCGCTCATTGGCTCCGAGAATTTCAGATTCAAGGCTTCATACTCTTTTAGGATATCTACTGTTTCTTGAACGCCCTCCTCTATTACCTCTCTGACCGTTTTGGTTTCATCCAATTCTGGTTCCTGAGCCAAGTACCCGATTTTATATTCTTTATCGAATACCACATGGCCTTCAAAGTTGGTATCCAAGCCCGCTATTATTTTTAGCAAAGAGGACTTACCAGAACCATTCAGTCCTAATACGCCTATCTTAGCTCCATAAAAGAAGGATAGCCAGATGTTATTCAATACTTTTTTCTGCGGTGGATAGGTTTTAGTCACCCGTTCCATGGAGAAAATGACTTTCTGATCACTCATGTTTTTTGTTTAATTCTTGATAATGTTTCGGCTTTTTAGACATCATTCAACGCTGTATAGACATCATTCAACACGGAACTACTTCGTAGTCACGCTGATAATTTTGGATTTTTGTAGGTCGTGAGGGATGTTGACACTTTTTTACTACATTTTTTTACCTCGCTACAAACATACGAGGTACATAGGGCACATAGACTTTTATAACTATATGGCCTTTATGATCTATTTGGTTAAAAATTTTCAAAGTCCCTAACAGTATCCTACTAATCATCTAATCCTACAAATCCTAGTCGTAAAGATAGAATATTCTTCGATTTGGAAAAATCTCCCAAACAACTTCTTATCTTCCGTTAAACAATCGTTAAGAATATAGGGGTTTATCCCAAAATAGTGCTCTTTTATGTGAGGGGTATCTTATTTTTGGAGGATATTTGCAATAAGCCCTTTAGTTATAGGGTTTAGTAGAAATCCCACTTACATACTTATGAAGAGAATAGACCTCGCGTTTTAAAATGACCGATTTTCATTATTTTTAAACCAATAGTACACTATTCGCCCATTTCTTAAACTAGAGAACCAACCACAAATTCTAATATGAGAAAGAGTATCATCATCATTTGGCTATGCTTAATAGGGACATTTTCCTCTATGATAGCACAAGAAACCACCATTTTTACAGACCCCAATGCTTCTTATAAGAAAGGGATGGAGTTTTTCAATAAAGGCTTATTTGGTCCTGCTAAAATAGAATTTAGCAAGGTCATGGAGGAAGTCCGCTTAGAAAATGAGCCAGAATATAGAGATTTGGCTATGCAAGCAGAGCTTTTTTCAGCTAAATGCGCGATTCGCCTACAACTTCCTGATAGCGAGAAGCTTATGGTAGATTTTATTAGAAAATATTCTCCAGAACCAATTGCTAGTCAAGCGATTATAGAAGCGGCTAATTATTATTACAATGATAAGCAGTTTAAAAAAGCATTGGAGTTTCTGGATTTAATCTATACGAGCGACTTATCGGCAGAACAACGCTCTGAGGTCTTATTCAAAAAAGGGTATGTCTACTTCGTCAACAAGAAATTTGCAGAGGCAAAAGAGGCCTTCCGTCAGATAAAGGAGACGAAGAACGAATATTACTATCCTTCTAATTACTACTATGGGATGACCCAGTTCTTTGAAGGGAATTACAGCGAAGCAACTAAAAGCTTTGAAAAAGTAAGTGCCTCTAAAAAATATAAGTCGCATATCCCCTATTATATTGCACAAATCTATTCCGCAGAAGGGAACTATGATCAGTTGATCAATTATGCGGTACCAAAGGTCAATGACCCTGGTGTGAGAAATCGTAAAGAAATCAATCAATTAATTGGGCAGGCATATTTTGAAAAAAGAATGTATTCTGATGCCTTGCCGTATTTGGAATATTATGCCAATGGGGCGAATAAAATGAGAGAAGAGGATTTCTATCAATTAGCCTATACCCAATATCAGACAGGTAATTACGAAGCCGCGGCAGAGAATTTCGAACAGTTAAGTGGTACGGATAATAAAATGGGGCAAAATGCTTTATACAACTTAGCAGATTGCTACATTAGATTGAATAGAAAAGAAGACGCGAGAAATGCTTTTGGCGCCGTTAGTAGAATGACCTACGATCCTGTGATCCAAGAGGAGTCTTTATTCAACTACGGAAAGTTGTCTTATGAATTAAATCAAGATAGTGATGCCATTACGGCTTTTCAAAAAATACCACAAGGATCTAAATACTATTTAGAATCCCAGCAATTAATGGGAGAAGTATTTTTGAATACAAGAGATTATGCAAGAGCCTTAAAGATCATAGATCGCATGCCGAATCTCACGCCTCAAATGCAGGATATTTACCAAAAGGTCTCCTATTACCGAGGTATTCAATTGTACGCCGATGGTCAAACTGCTTCTGCAAAAAAATACTTAACGCAATCTGTGCAGGTGCGCTCTAACTATGAATATGGCGGCTTGGCTAATTATTGGCTAGGAGAAATTGCCCACCAGGAAGGGCAATTTCAATCAAGTAGTCGGTATATGGATGAATTCTTAACGGTTGCACAAGGGATTCGAGATTTACCAGAAGAATCCTCTATTGCCTTGGCAAATTATACGCAGGGATACAATTATCTAAAGCAGAAAAATTATACAACAGCAGCAGGATATTTTCAGAATACCGTATCTGATATTAAACGAAATACAGCGCTTATAAAAAGTGATGATATTAAGCGGACCATACTCGCAGATGCGGTATTGCGTTCAGGGGATTGCTTGTTTAAAAGAAACCAATATGATAATGCCATCGCTTTTTATAATGAAGCCATCAATGCCCGTTATAAAGGATTTGTCTATGCCTTATATCAGAAGGCTATTATTGAAGGACTTAGAGGTTCGGTCACCGATAAAATATTAGCACTAGAAGATATTGCAAAAAAATATCCTAAATCTGAATATACAGATAATGCCTTATTACAATTAGGGATTACCTATCAAGAATTGGGAAAATACAGACAGGCTACCCAACCCTTACAACAACTAGTAAATCAGTATAAAGGCAAATCCGAATTAATTAATCAAGGCTTAATCAGATTGGGTCTGATTACCTATAATCAAGGAGATACGGATAGTGCGCTTAAATATTACAAACGCGTGTTTGATAATAATCCAACTGCTAAAGAATCCGAAGATGCGCTAGCGGCTATTCGAGAAATTTATGTGGATGACTTAGGTCAGACAGATGCCTATTTTGCCTTCCTAAGAAGTATCAAATACGATGTAGATGATAATCAAAAAGAGGAAGTCAGTTTCAAAGCAGCAGAGTCTCAATTTGAAAATGGCAACTACCCAAGGGCGATTAGTGCCTATGACCGATATTTACAACAATATCCAAATGGTAGAAATAGTTTAGTGGCCAGATACCAACGTGCAGAATCTTATAGTGTATTAAAGCAATATAGCAATGCCCTAAGAGATTATGAAGCTGTTGCTAGCAAAGGCCAAAGTAAGTACTTTGTGAAAGCCTTAGAAAAGGCAGCTATCATCGCATATAATCATGAGCAAGATTTTAAAAAATCTTATGAATTGTATTCTGAATTAGAACAGGCTGCCGCTAGCGAAGATCGCATCTTTGATGCCCAATTAGGTGCTTTGAGAAGTGCTTATAGAATAGGGAACAGAAATGCCGTGTATCGCCTAGCAGAAAAAGTAGCGGGTAATCCAAGAGCTAGTCAGGAACAAAATGCAGCAGCTAATTTCTATCTAGGAAAAGTAGCCTATGATAAGAAAGATTATGATAATGCCTTGCGCGCCTTTGAAACGGTGAAACAAATAAGTGATAATGAATTGACGGCAGAAGCTAGATATTTAGCCGCGTATATCACCTACCAAAGAAGGGATTTAGAAAATGCCGAAAGAATGTTGAAGGAGGCTAGTCGAGCGAATTCTAGTTACCCTTATTGGTTGGCCTCTAGTGTTATTTTATTATCTGATGTGTACTCAGAAAAAGGAGATTACTTTAGGGCTAAAGCCACTTTGGAAGCTTTACTAGCCAACTATAATGAGGATCAAGAATTAGTCGCTATCGCAAAGCGAAAGCTACAAATTCTGAAAGATAAAGAACGTTCTTCTAATAGAATTATTAAAGAGGATACGAATAGCTTGTTGGAGTTGGAAGAAGGGGGAAGATAAGTAGTTAGAAGTCAGCCGTCAGACCGCTGCGCTGTCAGGGGTCAGACTTATGATGTTGACAGCTTGGGTAGAAGTCAGAAAAATAAATAATAATAATCTGTTCCTCACTCATAGAGAACCCTCCCCGACCCTCCCTTAGAAAGGGAGGGAGTCATCTTCGATTGAAAATTTTCTTTCGCAGAAAACTCCCCCTCTTTTTAAGATGGGGTTGAGGGGAGTTCCTTGCAGAGTTGAGCAGTCACGATACAAATCAAAAGAATATGAACGCATATAAAAATATAGCCCTAATGTTTTTCCTAATAGCATCGACTATAGGAGGAAGCATCTATGCACAAGGAAATTTAGAAACAGGAGAAGTAGAAGTCATCAAAGACTTTGATGCTAGGTTAAAAGATACGGAAAAGGTAGCCGTTAAACCTAGTTTACCTAATACAAATAGGCAAGCAATTTCGCAGTCTTATAATGTA
>CALJIY010000426.1 GCA_937973945.1 uncultured Saprospiraceae bacterium
CTAATGCATTATCTGTTAACTCTTTAGCTACAAGAATTAGGATTTTGGATCGTTCCACCCCAGCCTTTTGAGGCAGGGTGTTGATGTTTGTAAATAACTGCCAATCATGCTGTCTGAATAAAAGGGTATTTTGATTCATCCTATTCTGTTTTCCTGTAGAGAATTTTTGTTTGTTAAAAGTATTAATTTTTATTTATAATTTTTGATTAAAGAAAAAATTAAATGAGTAAAATAATTTAACATTAAAATGAATGGTTTTAGTAAATCCATTATTATAGATTTTAGGCGGGAATCAATATATTCAGGATGGAAATCCCATAGACAGTCCTATTTAAGGACGAAACAATGATTTGTGCTCGGGGGTTATTACTTTTCAGACAATTCTACTTTCATTAAAATATTCAAAATAGAGGTAGGTAGGAGTTTAGTCAAAAGGTAAAATCTCCGCAATTTTGCTCCAGACATTATAAAATCCTTTCCATCTTGGATACCTTAGTTTTTTTTTAAAAACTTAGGAAAATCTTCTGTACGCTCACAGCAAATTTGTTCCATTACTTGTTGCAATTGCGTCTTGAGCATAGAGATCGTATGATCTCCACCTTGATCACCTAATGCGGCTACGCCATACATAAATGCCCGCCCCATAAACGTGAAAGCTGCACCAGAAGCTAAGGTTCTGGCAATATCTGGACCAGAGCGAATACCGCTGTCCATCATGACTGTAATTTGGTCACCATATTTTTCTGCAATTCTTGCTAATGGTTTGATCGTTGACTCTCCCGCATCTAATTGTCTGCCACCATGATTGGAAACAATCACGCCATCAAGTCCAAGCTGAATCGCTTTTTCTACATCCATTTCATTGGCCACTCCTTTTAGCACCAACTTCCCTTTCCACATTTCTCGAATAGGCTTTATCTTTTCTTCATTCAATCGACCCGAAAAAGTTTTATCCATGAACTTTCCTAGTTGCGCCATATCCAAGCCTTTAGGCATATAGGGAGTGAGCGTTTCAAAGCTAGGCTGCCCATTAAACAAGGTTCTTAAAGCCCAATTGGGTTTACCAAATATTTGTATAAAATTAGCGATGCTCATTTTTGGAGGCATGGACAAACCGTTTCTAATATCTCTTGGTCGGAATCCAAAAGTTGGTACATCACTTAAAATCACCAAGACTGGCATTTCTGCTGCTGCTGCTCGATTAATAAGGTCATCTCTGACGCTATCTTCTGTGGGATGATACAATTGAAACCAAGCTTTTCCTTCTGTAATTTCCGCAATACGTTCAATGCTTGAAGTGGCCACTGTACTTAAACAAAAAGGAATGTTATGTTCAAATGCTGCCTTAGCTAAAATCTCTGGAGATTTTGGCCATATCAGACCTTGTAATCCAATAGGGGAAACGCCAAAAGGAGCATCATACTCCACGCCAAATAAATTGGTTTTCATACTAGACCCCGTATGTTTTGTGAGGTATTGAGGAATCAATTCTACCGCTCTAATTTCAGCAGTATTCTTTCTTAAATTTGTATCTTCATTACAGCCACCATCTAAATATTCAAAAGCAAATCTCGGAATACGTTTCTTTGCTCTTGTTCTCAAATCTGCTACGGACGGATAGCTTGAATTGTACTTTATGGCTTTACTCATCATTTTTATTTAGAAGTCAGAGGTCAGACCGTTCCTTTCAGGAACTGTCAAAAGTCAGACTTATGAGGTAGACAAAGACATACTTCTGACAACTTATATTTTAAATCATTAAGATGGATGTTGAAATTCAATAACTTCCTGACGGGCAACACCAAGTCCATCAATACCCAATTCCATCACATCGCCAGCTTTTAAATACTTAGGCGGCTTAAACCCCAAACCAACACCAAAAGGTGTACCCGTGGAAATAATATCTCCAGGTAGCAAGGTCATAAACTGACTGATATAACTAATCACATGCGGAATATCGAAAATAAAGTCTGATGTATTGCTATGTTGTAAAATTTCTCCATTTACCTTTAACCACAAGTCTAGCTTATGTGGATCAGCAATTTCATCTTTCGTCACTAGAAAAGGCCCCAATGGAGCGAAGGTATCACAGCTTTTTCCTTTTACCCACTGCCCTTCTCTTTCTAATTGAAAAGCTCGTTCACTCAAATCATTATGCACCATATAACCAGCTACATAATCCATCGCATCTGCCTCAGAAACATAAGAAGTTTTCTTGCTCATCACGACAGCCAGTTCCACTTCCCAATCTGATTTTTCACTATTCTTTGGAAGCATGACCGTATCGTTCGGTCCGATAATGGAAGAGGTCGCTTTAAAAAACAGGACTGGTTCTTTTGGAACGGCCATGCCACTTTCGGCTGCATGCTTTGCATAATTCAAGCCAACACAAACTATTTTTGACGGCCTAGCGATCGGTGGTCCAAGACGAACATCATCACTGATAGTGGCACAATATTTTTGATTTCGGCCTATCCAATCCTCTAGTCTTTGAATACCATCTGTTGCAAAGAATAGCTCATCATAGTCTCCGCCAAACTTAGAGACATCGATTCGACTCCCATCCGCTAATTCTACGCCTATCTGTTCCTTTCCTATTATTCCAAATCTAATTAATTTCATTATAAATAAAATTTTAACCATTTAATTTTATAAAACCACCATCAATCGGAAAATCTGTACCAGTAATAAAAGAAGCTTCATCTGAACATAAATATAACGCTAAATTAGCTACCTCTTCAGGTTTGCCCATTCTTCCAATAGGTTGCGTTTTAGATAAATTTTCAAACATTTCTTTTTCTTTCCCGGGATAGTTCTTTGCAATGAATCCGTCTACAAAAGGCGTATGAATTCTAGCAGGAGAAATACTATTGCATCGGATATTGCTATCGAGATAATCCTTAGCTACAGAATAGGTCATTGTTAAAACAGCCCCCTTGGACATGGAATAAGCAAAACGATCTGCTAGACCTACGGAAGAAGCAATAGAAGCTAGGTTAATAATAACGCCACCTTTTCTTTCTTTTAAAAATGGAATCACTGCTTTCATACAATTGAAAACACCTTTAACATTGATACTGTATAATCTATCAAAATCTTCTTCGCTTGTATTTTCGATATTTCCCACGAAGCCTATTCCAGCATTATTAATTAAAATATCAATTCCGCCTTTCTTATTAATCTTTTTGAAAATAGCATTGGTCTTTTTAACATCGGTAACATCGCATTTATTAAAAAAAACAGGGTTATGTTTTTCGGATATTTCCTTAGCTACTTTTCGGCCAGTTTTTGCATTCCTATCTAATATATGAACCGTTGCGCCCATTTCTGAGAGGGTTTCACTAATAGCCTTTCCAATGCCACTGCCTCCGCCTGTTACAATGGCTACTTTCTTTTTTAAGCTAAATTTCATGCTATATAAATAATTTTACGTAAGGGAGTAGGCAATAAATAAAGTACAGTCACTAAAATCATTGCTTTCATGCCCACCCAGCAATCGCTTCAATTTCAATCATGCAACCAAAATTCAATTTTTTCACTGGAATAATAGAGCGAGCAGGCTTGTGCTGCCCGAAAAAATCTGCATAGATTTGATTGACAGCGCCCCAATCCTCGATATCTGAAATAAATGCAGTGGTTTTAATGATAGATTCCTTCGATAAGCCATGAGTAGCAATTAGTTGCTCTATTTTCTGAAGACACAATAAGGTCTGTTCTTCAATGCTTTCAGGCGCTTCTTTTGTTGCTCTATCCAAAAGCGGTAATTGTCCAGAGGTAAAAACTAAATTCCCTAGTCTTACACAAGGAGAATAATGCGGAGGTGTTGGTTTTTCCATTAGTTGTATTTTAAGTTAAGTATCCTGCAATTTAATCTAAAATTGGAGAATACTGATAATACTAATGTTTTTTGAAATGGATTTCTATCTTTGTAGTAAAATTTGATTTAAAACAATCACTATATTATGTTGAAAAAAGTAGCTGTTTTATTTGGCTGGATGATATTATTACTTAGCATTTCTACGCCCACACTATATGGACAATTTAAACAATCCATTCAAGGTAAATGGGATGTAGTCATTGAAAAAGATGGTCAAGAATTACCCTCTTGGTTAGAAATTTATAAATCTGGTCGGGAAACCTTAGTCGGTCGTTTTGTTTATGCTTTTGGGAGTGCTAGACCCGTAGCGGAGTTTAAAATAAGTGCAGAGAAATTTAGTTTTTCTATTCCTCCCCAATGGGAAGGCGGCACCATGGACATGGCATTTGAAGGATGGCTAGATGGCAATGGTTTAAAAGGTACCATGCGTTATACAGATGGAAAAAATTTTAATTGGACGGCAACCAGAGCGCCTAAGTTGACTCATCACAAAAATCCAAAATGGGGAGCACCGATTACCTTATTCAACGGTAAAGATTTAAGTGGCTGGAAAGCCTTAGGAGAAAACCAATGGGTGGTAAAAGATGGCATTTTGACTAGTCCTAAAAGTGGCGCTAATCTGGTCACCGAAGCCACTTTTAATGATTTCAAATTACATGTGGAGTTTCGCTACCCAGCTGGCAGTAATAGTGGTGTTTATCTTCGAGGTAGATACGAAGTACAAATTGAAGACAATAAAGGAATGGAACCCTCCAGTACTTTATTCGCAGGCATTTATGGGTTTTTAAGCCCTTCGGAAATGGTCGCTAAAAACCCTGGAGAGTGGCAGCAATATGATATTACTTTAATAGGTAGAAGAGTGACGGTTGTTGCCAATGGTGTTCCAGTTATTGTTGATCAATCTATTCCTGGCATCACAGGTGGAGCATTAGATAGTAAAGAAGGAGAAGCAGGTCCATTTTTTATTCAAGGCGATCATGGACCTATCGAATATCGGAATATAATTGTTACCCCTAGAATTGAAGAAGCTCCGGTTACTAAAAGTTTGTTTAATGGAAAGGATTTATCTGGATGGCATGTTGATGTGCCGGAAATGGATACAGTCCCAAATGCGATCAATCCTTTTATTGAAAGGGATGGCAATCTAGTAAGTTTAGGTACGCCAGCAGGACATTTGATTACCGATGCAGAATATGAAAACTATAGACTAGATGTTGAGTATAGATTTCCGGGCGAACCTGGAAATTGTGGGGTCTTAGTTCATGCCTCTACGCCTCGTGCATTATACAAGATGTTTCCTAAATCCATAGAAGTACAAATGATGCATGAAAATGCAGGTGACTTTTGGGTCATTGTGGAGGATATTAAAGTAGATAACATGGTGGAACGAAGAGGACCTAAAGAAAAATGGGGCATAACAGAAGGTAAAAAAAGAAGAATCCTAAATCTTACGGATGGTACCGAAAAGCCACTAGGAGAATGGAATAGGATGAAGATTGAATGTGTAGATAGAGAAGTAAAAGTATGGTTAAATGGTGTGCTAGTTAATCATGGATATCAATCAACTGCCCATAAAGGTCAAATTGCGGTACAGGCGGAAGGCTCTGAAGTAGAATTCCGTAAATTATTGCTCACTCCTATTTCTTCTTTGGGTAAATAGGATGTTGTTTTCATAATTTAATAGTTCAAACCGATCTATCATCACATCAGTAGGTTTGGTGAATTTATTGCCAAGCCTACTGGTATGATTTTCATACAAAGATTCTTTGCTGTACATTTTTTAAGTGGTTTGCGAAATACCCTGCCTGGTACAGAAGTATTAAGAGAATAACTTTGGTAGCCAGAGACTTGCAGAATAACTATTACCTAGGGTTCTGAGAAAGATGACAGCCATTTTAAAAATTTCTGCCATCATCCATACGCTATAATTGATTGATAGCAAAAGTGTGATTTATTAAAAGGATTTTTACAAATGAGTAAAATTATTTATTAATAATACTATGTTTAAAGCTTAAAAAAACCTTTTCCTGATTCTAGGAATACGGTTTTTGAGACAGAAGGGCATTTTTAAACAACTTCCTAATATAAACTTACCAACATCAACGGGTTGCGCTACGCATTGCGTAATATGCTTAACCAATTTTTGACGCTATCAAAGCCGTCTTCCTCTATTTATGATTTATATTTGACATGAGATAAAATGAAGATGTTTAATTGCCTTTACAAAACTGGTTCAAAGCAAAACGATCATGAAAAAACCTAAATTAAGCTTTTGGCAGATATTAAATATGAATGTTGGGTTCTTCGGCATTCAGTATAGTTTTGGCTTACAACAAAGTG
>CALJIY010000427.1 GCA_937973945.1 uncultured Saprospiraceae bacterium
ATGGCTTTCAAAACCTATGCGCCAGATAAATCTTTATCGGAGTTAAAAGCAGATTGGGCCTATGACAATTCTCAGTTTTTGACGATAGATAATATGCCTGTACATTATCGCATCAATGGCACAGGTGTGCCACTTGTATTGATACATGGAACTGGGGCCTCTTTACATACTTGGGAAAAATGGACCAATACATTAGAAAAGGATTTTAAAGTAATTTCCTTAGATATGCCTGCCTTTGGTTTGACGGGACCGAATGAAACGGGCAAGTATTCCTTAGCCTACTATGCGCAATTTCTAGATACATTCTTGACGCAAATCGGTGTAGATTCTTGCTATGTAGGCGGTAACTCTTTAGGAGGCGCTATTTCTTGGAAGTACACCACGATGTATCCCAATAAAGTGAAAAAGTTAATCTTATTGGACGCAGGCGGCTATCCCCCTGAGAACGAAGACGAAGAACCACCGCTAGCTTTTCAATTAGCCAAAAGCCCGATTTGGAGTAAGGTCTTATTGACTATGACGCCTCGTTCCTTATTTGAATCTAGTATGAAGGAAGTCTATCACGATGATGACTTAGTCACTGATAAATTAATTGATCGCTATTACGAGTTATATCTTCGAGCAGGGAATCGCCAAGCCTTTATTGATCGGGTGAATAATATGGAATATACCGATCCTGCTGAGATTAAAACGATCACGGCGCCGACTTTAATTCAATGGGGTAAAACAGACGAATGGATCCCCTTGGCGAATGCCTATAAATTCCAAAAAGATATTGCTGGGTCGGATTTGGTGGTGTATGACAATGCGGGGCATTTACCTATGGAAGAAATTCCGGAGGAGTCGGTTCGGGATGCTCGCGCCTTTTTGTTGAAGTAGTAGGTATTGTCTGAGTAATATGTAGCCGCCAAACCACGTTTATGTTAGCCTTGAAAAGGCGACATAACCTAGCATAGGGCGCAGCCCTATGGTGAAAGAACCATCAACTAGCTTAAGCCCTGAATGGGCGACATAATTATGTCGCCCATTCAGGGCTCGTATGAACTAACACTTTGTCGTAGGGCTAACGCCCTACGCTAGATTATATCGCCCTTTCAGGGCTTTACTGTATAACCTAATGGCTCAACTCTTGAAGGGTGTTAAGTTATACAAATTGAATATTAAAAATGAAAAATCTTTTCCTTTACTTCGGAATCATTCTACTAATCGGAGCTTGTGCAAAAGCACCTTATCAATTGGCGAAGCATAAATACCCCAAAAAGGTAGACACCAAAACACGACCTATCAGCTATCAAAAAAAGCAATTGTTTAAAATCGGGGAAGTTAGTGCGACGAATCAATTTCCTGCTGCCAGATTAAATGGCTTTACACAAATAAATGATTCTACGTTTCAGGCAAAGATTAGTCCAGAGAATACGCCGATCAATGGGAGTGCTTGGTATGCTTTTCAAATTTGGTCGGAGGTTAATCGAACCATCTATCTTCAATTACACTATACCGAACATAAGCATCGCTACCATCCAAAAATAAGTGAAGATGGGGAAGCATGGACGGTCTTAGATTCCAGCTTGGTGGCGCTACTTCCAGATAGCATTGATGCGGTGATGAAATTAGATTTGTCTCCTAAACCCCTTTGGGTAGCCGCCCAAGAAATTCAGGATCACAGACGGGTAGGTGAGTGGGTGAACCAATGGAAAGGCAATCCACTGGTGACTATAGGTACGGCAGGAAATAGTGTTCAAGGTCGCTCCATGTATTATATGAATCTGTCGAAAGGCGACTTTACAAACAAACCCACCGTTGTGGTCATTAGTCGACAACATCCACCCGAAGTCACCGGCTATTTTGCGATGCAAGCATTCATTGAAAAGATAATTCAAGAAGGAGGAGACAATGGCTTTCTGGATAAATATAGATTGATGGTCTATCCATTAATGAATCCTGATGGTGTGGATTTAGGGCACTTTAGACATAATACAGGGGGAATAGATATGAATCGAGATTGGTCCAAGTATCATCAACCAGAAGTTCGCCAAGTAGCTAAACATATTGTAGACGAGTGTCGAGAAGGGAATAATGAGGTGCTCTTGGGTTTAGATTTTCATAGCACCTATTACGATGTGTATTACACCTATGATGATTCCGTGCAGCCCAAACTTCCGGGCTTTACCAAGGAATGGTTGCAACGAATTAAAACCGCTTTAAAAGTAGACGATATTAATGAACAACCAAGTGGACTTGGGACGCCTGTTTCCAAAGGTTGGTTTTATAAACAGTTTGGTGCTGAAAGCATCACCTATGAAATTGGAGATGGAACGCCTAGAGAATTTATTAAATTAAAAGGGGAGGTTTCCGCAACTGCCATGATGGATATTTTGTTGGAAAGGAAAGATTAATATTATATGATAAATTTATTCAAAATCACAAGCTTTTTAGAAGGCGTTTCTTACATCCTATTATTATTTGTAGGCGTTCCTCTTAAATATATTGGGGAAAATGCTATCTTAGTAAAAGGGCTCGGTATGCCTCACGGTTTATTGTTTATGGCGTATTTGCTTTTAGCCTTATTCATTCGAAAAAAAGCAAATTGGGATGTAAAGACCACCTTGATCGTCATGCTTGCGTCTATTATCCCATTTGGAACTTTTTATGTCAATAAGAAATATTTATAATTTTATGCCTCCATCCTAAAACGCCAATAGTGTACAAACGATACCTTCTCTTATTGTTTCTTCAATTGTGCCTCTATCCAATATGGGCTCAACTGGACGGTGATACACTCCGAGCAGAGTTAAATAGCGATGCCAATAATTTAGTCAACGATATTTTTATCAAAGGAACTTGTAGGAACGTTAGCAATATAACAAGCACGGGGATGCCAGAAAGTTTTGGCGTATTTCAGCGTGGCGCAAGTATAATAGGTTTTGAGGATGGAATCATCTTATCGACTGGCGATGCCCGATCTGCAAAAGGGCCAAATGATTTTGTAGAAACCACGACCCAATTTAATCGCCCTTCAACAGATGAAGATTTAATGGCCATTGCAACGGATGATTTATTTGATGTGACGGTCTTAGAGTTTGACTTTATACCTGTAGAATCTGAAGTTACTTTTCAATACGTTTTTGCCTCTGAAGAATATTGTGAATTTGTAGGGACTGATTTCAATGACGTATTTGGTTTTTTCGTTAGTGGACCGGGTATTGATGGTCCTTTTGGGAACGGTGCCATTAATGTGGCTCGGGTACCAGATTCAGATGAATTTGTATCTATCAATACGATCAATCATGCGAAAAATCAGAATTTTTATATTAAGAATGAATTACGGGATGATATAGATAATTGTAATTTAGTTTTCAATCCGGGGCACATTAATACCTTCGAGTTTGATGGCTTTACTATCCCCTTGGTAGCGCGTATTCCTGTGACTCCTTGTGAGCGGTATCATATTCGATTGGTGGTCGGAGATGTAGGAGATGACAAACTAGATTCGGCGGTTTTTTTGCGCTCGAAAAGTTTTGATTTAGGAGAATTAGCAACTGTAAAATCACTTATCCCTAATCGATCTGACACCGTAGCCTATGAAAATTGTTTAGATGGACAATTTGTCTTTACTCGACCAGATGGCAACTTTAACCTTCGACCACTAGTGGTAGAGTTTGAAATTGACGAGTCCTCTACTGCCTTGGAAGGTATTGATTTTTCCAGCATTCCGAGAAGCGTTACAATTCCAGGCGGACAAGATACAGTGGTCTTATCTATTCCAACTTTAATAGATGATCAGCCTGAAAATGTAGAAAGCCTAACCTTAAATTTACAGTTCCCACAAACCTGTGGATGTGAATTAGGCAGTAGTGCAACTTTACTGGTAGCGGACACCAAACCACCTGCTATAAATTTTACACCTACCTCCGTCTGCGCGGGGCAGACCATATCTTTAGCGCCGAAAATTACAGGTGGGATATTTCCTTTTAATTTTAGCTGGGAAGATAATTCGACAGATACGAGTCTACAAATAAACATTCAGACGGCAACCAATTTCAGCTTAACCGTTACGGATTTTTGTAATAATCAAACAAGGGATTCTATCCAAATTAATCTTCAAGAAATACCCACCGCTGTGCTATCTGGCGAAATAGATTATTGTGTAGGCTTAGATGATCCCACCCTGCCTATTAATTTTAATGGTCAAGCACCTTGGTCTTTCACTTATCAAATCGATAATGGTTTACCCTTAAGTATAGATAATATTTTTGATACAAATTTCAATCTACCCATTTCTGAATCTGGTGAGTATCAGTTGATCGAATTTAGCGATGCTGCTTGTATAGGGGTCGCCAGTGGGGTGGGGCGAGTGAATGATATCAATATTGACTTGACGGCTGAAGCCATATCTCCTTCTTGTCCTAACGCAGATGATGGAGAAATCCAGCTAGATATTTTAGCAGCCAATACACCTTACGAGATTATTTGGTCGCCTAGCGTCAATGATGACACTAAGCCCACTAACTTATCTGTAGGCGCCTATGAACTGCTAATTCGTGATGCACAAAATTGTGTATGGATGGATTCCATCTTGATTGAAAATCCAAGGATCATTGATCCTGCATGTACCAATAGCATCGTGTATATTCCAAATGTTTTTTCTCCCAATGGGGATGGGGTCAATGATTTTTTTGAAATTTTTCTCGACAAACAAACCACTATCCAGGAAGTCTTAACAGTAGCCATCTTTGACCGATGGGGTAATCTAGTCTATTCCTCAAAAGGGGAATTTCCTAAATGGGACGGGCAGTTTGAAGGTAGATTATTAGATCCCGCCGTTTTTTTATATACCATCGAATTGGAACTGAGTGGTGGAAAAACAGAGGTACTGCAAGGGACTTTGAATTTGATTCGGTAATTTGATTCGATACTATTTTGTATGTTTTAGCTAGTTTGTTTACCTCTTGCGATTTTCATATCTCTTAAAAAAAGGTATATTTGCTATAACTGAATTATTAAAAAAAATAAGATGAGTGTAGCTAAAAATTTAGTAGATCAACAATACACTTTCAAAGAATATCTTGACTTAGAGGAAAATGCCGAATATAAAAGTGAATATTGGAATGGAACAATTGTAGCAATTGCAGGTGGAACACCTAATCATAATAAAGTGTCTAATAGTATTGGAACGGCTATTGATATTGAAATAGATAAAAAAAATAAAAACTGCACTGTTTATAGTAGCGACCAGAAAGTATTTATCCCAGATTTCAATAGAGGCGTTTATCCAGATTGTATGGTCTTATGTGGGGAAGAAGAAACGCATGAGGAAAGTGAAGCAGTTATTATTAATCCGTCTTTAATTATTGAAGTACTTTCTAAATCTACTAAAGAATTCGATAGCAATGAAAAATTTGAAGGTTACCGCAGTATTCCTTCATTTAAAGAGTATGTATTGGTTTGGCAAACTATACCAAAGGTACAATCTTGGTATAAAGAGACTAATGGCTTATGGCGAATTTCGAGCGTATTTGGTTTAGATAAAAGCATTAAGTTATATTCTATTGACTGTGAATTAGCACTTAAAGATATTTATAAACGGATAAAGGATTTGGGCGTGAAAGATTCTCCTAAAGCCTATTGATTGGAGAAATTCAAAATCTCTCCAACTGCCCTCTCCATCACCGAATATTCCCTAGATTCCACAAAACCGATAGAAAAGGTTTGAGCCGTAGTTAAATATTTGTCCTTGTTTTGACGACCAAAACCTAAGACCGTCATATCGGGGCGGGGGACATAATTATCAGGAAATGCATCATCTTCATGATGCA
>CALJIY010000428.1 GCA_937973945.1 uncultured Saprospiraceae bacterium
TCCTGATTAAAGAAAAGTTCTTATTCATTGGTTTTGCAGAATAGATCAAAAGTAATTTTTTCAATTGCAAATACTAAGTATTGAGCGATCTTTTTTTATATTTAGGTTTAATCAACAGAAAGTGTAAAGCCAAAGCCACCACTGTCAGAATTAGGATTTATAAGATTTTAAGATTAATAGGATTTTTGATGCTGCCACTGTTTAAAATCTTACTCCATCTAAAATCCCATGAATCCTAATTCTTACAATTATGTGGTATTGAGAACTAACATAAATTAGTTATACTCTATTGATGGCTGGTTGCGTCTCGACCGTCTGCCGTCAACCGTAGATCTTAATAATCTGTGAATCCGTGGTAAAAATTCCACAGAGAATAATTTCAATCACACTAGTAACCTTGTCAAATCATCTAATCCTAAACAAATGAGCTTCAACATCGCCATGCTACTACGAGAAAGCACTCGCAGAAAGCCAGACCATACCGCCCTGATCATGGATCAACGCAAGCTATCTTTTAAAGAATTATCTGCGGCTGCGGAATGTTTTACGACAGGTTTGCACCAATTGGGCATCACTAGAGGAGACCGAGTATTACTCGTTATTCCAAATGTTCCCCAATTCCCAATTTGTTTCTTTGGGGCGGCTTATCTAGGCGCAGTGAATGTACCCGTGAATGTATTGTACAAAGAGGATGAGGTTAGTTTCCGACTAAAAGATAGTGCAGCCAAAGCGATCATTGTTTGGGAAGATTTTTTAGGACCAAGTTTAAAAAGTTTTGAAAGCACGCCTAGTTGCGAACACCTAATCGTCATTAAATCAAAAGGAGACTACGTTCCTAATGGAAAGAACACCCACGATTTTAATACCCTAATGGCAGCAGGAAAGAATGATCTAGAAATGGTTTATACAGGAGCAGATGATCCTGCATTGATCTTATATACTAGTGGTACTACAGGGATACCTAAAGGAGCGGTCTTGAGTCATTTTAGTATTTTCTATCAAAGTGTCTTAATTCCTTTTGATGGAAAAGGGGAGCAAACACATGATCGAGTAACCATCGCCCACTTACCCTTTTTTCATGTCTATGGCTTGTTTAATGTCCTTTGCGCTAGTATCGGGATGGGCGGAACGATTACCTTATTGCCACGATTTGAACCGGGGAAAGTCTTAGAAGTAATAGAAAGAGATAAAGTGACCGATTTTGCAGGCGTCCCAACGATGTACAATCGTCTGTTCTATCATCCAGACTTTAGTAAAAGAGACCTAAGTTCCTTATCCTTTTGTGGATCAGGTGGCGCGCCTTTACCTGTCGAATTAGCAGAGGCATGGGAACAAGCTTTAGGCGTGAAAATAGGGGAGGGCTATGGCTTAACAGAAACAGGATCGGGCGTATCCACGAATGGAGTAGACCATGTAGAAGAAAAAATTGGCTCAGCAGGGAAACCGATGTGGGGAACAGAATTTAAAATCGTAGATGACAATGGCGCTACGGTACCACAAGGCGAAAAAGGAGAAGTGATTTGTAGAAGCCCCGGGATGATGAATGGCTATTTCAATCGCCCAGAGGCCAACGCTGCCTCTTTTAATAATGGTTGGTTAAGTACAGGCGATATTGGCTACTTAGATGAGGAAGGCTACCTATTCATTGTAGACCGTAAAAAGGAAATGATTCTTAGAGGAGGCTATAATGTTTTCCCTCGACAGATTGAGGAAATCTTATATGAACATCCAGCTATACAGGAGTGTGCCGTCATCGGTATGCCCCATGATGCCTTAGGTGAAGAGGTTCGAGCGGTGGTTTATTTGAAGGCGGGCACTACCGCTACAGAAGAGGAAATTCGTTTTTTTTGTAAAGAACGAATGGCAGCTTATAAGTATCCAAGGATTGTGACGATTCGGGATGTGGAGTTGCCTAAGAGTGCTACTGGGAAGATTATGAAGCGGTTGTTGAAAGAGGGGTGAGTAGGGAGATGTCATTGAAATAAGGCTTTAAAATTTAAGCGCAAGTATCAAGTTCAAATTTTATTATCGGATGGCTAATCGCCGTCCGATAATAAGGTTTTTCTCACCATCGGACGGCAAATTGGTAGGACTATTGTTTTTATAACTGACCATCTATTAATTCTTGACCTACCAAGGAGCTTAGGAAGAATACAAAAGTCAATCAATACCCTAAATCTCCCAAAAGTTGAAGGACTTCCTCACAAATAATATCCGCATTTTCTTTTATTGTATAAATAGTGTTGTGCCCTCCGTCTATTTCAATAAGTTTGCTGTCTGTTGAGAGATGGAGGTAGTCTTCTTGCAGTTCTCCCCAAAGGGATTTAGCCTTGCTAGGGCTTTTTTTCTTAGTAAATATTCTAATTGGTAAGGAATCAAAATCCGTATATGTTCCTGCACGTTGTAAGGTGCTGTAGTAATTTTCAAATTCCATTGCGAGTGCTTGAGCGTATTTCCCGTTAATTAAATAATCCGCTGTGCGACTGTTGATTTCCTCAGGAAGTCCCTCCATCTCCCTTCCGAATGAAGGGCCAACAAGTTTATCATATAACATTAATATACCCATGTCTGCTAAAACAGCTTTTGCTTTATCGAACCCAATAACGAACTTCCAGGTCCATGAAGATTCCCTAGGTAATTTTTTTCTTTTAGGATAGTTTGGATGGGTAGCATCTAATAATAACATGCCTACTACTTCATCAGGATATAATTCAGTAAACACTCGAATATAAGGACCGCCAAGCGAATGACCTGCCATAATATAAGGTGGAGATTCTCCTGCATTTTTTAATAGTTGATGTAATTCACGAGCAATTGTATCTGGGGTACGAGGAGTATTACTGGCTTCACTATAACCGATTCCAGCTCTGTCATACCGAACTACTCGTATACTATCTTTCAGCCCTTCACTGAGCCAATGATAGTATTCTGTTGCCATGCCACACCCACCTTCAATAACAAGTGTAGGTTGATCATCTTTTACCCCCGTACTATTTATATGCAATTTAAAATCACCAATGTCGACTAGTTTTCCCATTGGTTTATGTGCCTCTGGGCCGAATAAACGAAAAACTAAACCAGCTAAGATAATGACTGCCGAAAATATGCCTGTTACCTTTGCGAATCCTTTTAACACCTTTTTGAAAATTTTCATGTTACTGTTTTTGATTTGATTAATTTGGTTCAAACATAAAGTCATTTGGCAGTATCTTATAATTGTTTTGATGAAGTAAATAGAAAAGGACACACACTCCTATTAAATATAAACAAAGACGATTAGGTAAGAAAATAGTAGTGTTTGACTCAAAATCCATAACGTTGGTCAAAAAGTCTGTAAACGGACAGAAGGAGTCCTTACATTTGTATACACTAGGGAAGGTAAGAAGCAAAAAAACCGAACAGTATATCTTAAGTGCTGATTGTCAATACTTTATCGGTGTTTGAGTTATGACCTAGTAGTAAGACAAGTTCAATATTTATCCTTCAAAATCAAGTCTAATGAATAGTGCATCACAAAAAAAATATACCGCATTAATTATAGGAGGAATCCTTATTATTCTACTGGTAATTCTGGGTAGTAACTTAGGTATGTACATTCATGTTACTACCCCTTATCTCATCTTTACAAATATTCTAGTTTTTATTTTTTTGTGGTTAGTCCTTTCGTTTTTGATTCATCAGTTTTCCATTTATCAGGTTTTAGGTTTATTAGGAATACTCCTTGCAGCAATACTTTCCCGCTATTACATGGGCGTGTTTAACCCAATTTCGATCCCATTATTAATTCTATTTTGGATAGGCGTGGTTTATCTTATTTTACCTCGATTTTTCAAAAAATATAAAATGGGTATTTTTACGGTCTATGGAGTAGTTTTATCTTATTTCTTCTTTTTTACGATAGCTAATTATCCAGAAAATCATCGCTTAAGTATACTCAATACCATATTGTTTCCTATTCCCGTTTTTGCTGCCCTATGGGGGTATGAACAATGGCGTTGGCTAAAAACATTGCAAGTAGATAAAGGAAAAGCAGAATTAGCTTTACTAAAAAGTCAAGTCAATCCTCATTTCTTTTTTAATACTTTGAATAATCTCTATGGCTTAGTTGTAGAAAAATCGGAAGAAGCACCACAAGTCATTTTAAAATTATCGGATATGATGCGCTACACGATCTATAAAGGAAAAGAAGCCTTTGTACCTTTGGCAGACGAAGTAGCTTATTTAGAAAATTATATCGAATTACATAAAATTCGCTATCAAAAAAAAGTGGACATTAGTTTCACTCAACAAATTGAAGAAGAGCAGGTTATTGCCCCTTTATTATTTATTATTTTACTCGAAAATGCCTTTAAACATGGGGTAGAACTAATGACAGAAGAGGCGTATGTACAACTCCATTTAAGAGCTCAGCTGAATCAGATTACCTTTGTTATTGAAAATAATTTTGAGGAGATGACTTCTATAGAGCCAAAAGGTATAGGATTGGAAAATTTGAAAAAGAGACTAGAACATATCTATCCCAATCAACATCAATTACAAATAGAGAAACAAGCCCCAATTTATAAAGTCCAACTAACGATTAACGTATAATGACTAAATATTGTATAGTAGACGACGAACCAATAGCCCATCGAATTATAGAAGGCTACTGTCAAAATTTACCCTATTTACAAAAAGTAGGTAATTGTTATAATGCCTTTGAAGCCATGCAATTATTAAATCAGTCCACGGTAGATTTAATTTTTTTGGACATAAATATGCCTAAATTATCAGGCTTTGATTTATTAAAAACCATACCTAATCCACCTGCCATCATTGTCACTTCTGCCTATCAAGAATTTGCTTTAGAAGGCTATGAATTAAATGTCTCTGATTATTTACTAAAACCCTTTTCCTTTGCTCGTTTTTTAAAAGCTATCAATAAAGCAATTAACGTAAATACGTCTACAACCCCTACCTTGAGCGCCGCAACAAACAAGACGCACTTCTTCATAAAAGGAGACAAAAAAGTACACCAAGTAGCTTTCGATGATATTTTGTTTATAGAAGCTTATGGCAATTATACCAAGATTTATCTGGCGACAGAGATGATTATTAGCCATGAGAAAATCTCTTTTTTAGAACAGGTATTACCAATAGCCGATTTTTTGAGGGTGCATAAATCTTTTATCGTAGCAACAAAAAAAATAAAGACCATAGAAGGGAATAGAATTGCTATTCTAGAGCATTTTGTACCTATTGGTCAGACGTACAAAAATAACTTGATGAAGCGGATTAATAAGTTGTGAACCGCTTGCGGATAGGGTCTAGGAATCAATGTCTTTTTAAATCAGATTGTCAACGCTTTATGAGCTTGAACTTTCTCTTTTCCCTTTGTCCGTAGACAGATATAAACAACAGATCAATTCCTTTTTCACCAACTTCTTTCTTACCTTTAAGACAACAACCATAATGTGATTTATTGATAGATCTCTTTCAATTCATAACACGAATGAACATAAGAAATACACTCCTTTTAATTTCCCTCTTCCTATTACCCCATCTTGCAGCAGCCCAACCCCTCCCATGCGAAGAACCTCCAAGGATGACCTCCTTTTGCGCAGACGCCTGTATCATCTGCGATATAGATGGATTTACGGGTCGGCATGAAGCAGACGAAGTAGGAGAAGCTCCTCCAGGATTTGCAGGCGAGTGTACTTTTGTTGCCCATAACATGCAATGGATAGCTTTCATAGCAGGCAGTGAGAATTTGAAAGTAAATATGGCAGTTTCCAATTGCGAAATGAATCTGGGATTAGAATTTGGGCTGTACAAGGGAAATGATTGTGACAACTATGCTCGTATTTCAAACTGTTTTGGCGGAATGAGCAGCATTGGTCCCGGCGAGAGTGGTACTATTGAAAATACAGAACCTTTAATTATTGGACAATATTATTATATCGTAATGGATGGTGGCTTAGGAGATAATTGTGATTGGACTTTTACGGTAGTTGAAGGAGATACAAAAGTTGATCCCTTACCAAGTTCGGGGAGTATAAGTGGAGACTTTGATAGCTGTCCAGATGTAGAACGGATATATACGGTAGAGGCACCTTCTGGGGCTACCGAGTTTAAATGGGAATTAGATGGACGGAATTTAAGATATAATGCGCCAGAGGTACCTATCATCTTTGAAAATTCAGGTATCTATACCTTATGTGTAACCGCATTTAATGCCTGTGAAGAGGCTCCGCCAACTTGTAGAAATATCTTAATCACAGCTATTCCGCCCACAAATTTTGTAAAAAGAATCTGTGAAGGAGATAACTTTGAAGTAGGGGATACGATCTTAAATTCTACTGGATTTTATGAATTTCATATTCTCACAGACCAATCTTGTGATAGTGTGGTCTACGTCGATTTGGAAGCAGTACCTGCTTCCTTCACGGATTTAGGAAGGGTGAATATCTGTGAAGATGATGTCTTACCTGTGGGTGGAGAAAATTTTTCTCAAACAGGTATTCATACTAAAATACTGCCCAATGAGTTAGGCTGCGATAGTACGATCACACTAGATTTATTTGTGGTAGTTTGTAATATTCAAGGAGCGATCACTGCGACCAATGTAACCTGTAACGGAGAGGCATCAGGCAGTTTTGATTTTTCTATACTAAATGGTAGTCCGCCCTTTACTTATGAATGGGCCAGCCTTGGGAATGTATTAAAGGGTAGTGGAACGATTGATGATTTAAATGTGATGAATACGGTTAATAATTTACCTGCTAATACTTACTTAGTTACAGTCAATGACGACTTTGGCAATCAACGTATCTTGATCACGGAGATCACAGAACCAGAGGCTTTAACAACTACTTTTGACATGTCTGATTTTAATGATTTTGCCCTCACTTGTTTTGAAAGTGAAAATGGCGAAATAGTACCAATACCAGTTGGAGGCATCGGCCCATATAGCTATCTATGGAATGACGGCAGCCAAGAAGCAAGCCGACAACAACTTGCTGCAGGAGATTATTTTGTTACGATTACAGATGCGGTCGGCTGTGAACACGAAGCTATGACTAGTTTATCTCAACCACCCCCAATCACGATGTGGCCTTCTTTTATTGCGCCTAGTTGTGAGGGCTTGGCGACAGGGCAAGTGATCTTGGACG
Organism: uncultured Saprospiraceae bacterium; assembly: GCA_937973945.1. Lineage (GTDB taxonomy): Bacteria > Bacteroidota > Bacteroidia > Chitinophagales > Saprospiraceae > JAFMDF01. Next base: position 7,152 of record CALJIY010000428.1, read on the forward strand.
AAATTAGTGGTGGCGTTCCCCCATACCGTTATGAGTTGAATGGCCAAAGTACTTTGGATGCAAATACTTTTACGGGCCTTACAGCAGGTAGTTATACCTTAACTGCATCGGATGCTAATGGATGTATGGTAGAAGAGACTTCCACTATCACAGCGCCTATTATTCCTGTTGTAGAATTAGGTGGAACGATTCAGTTAGAACTAGCGGATGAAATTGAGTTGACGCCCAAAATCGCCACAGGTGTTGCTACCGCTAGTTGGAGAGAAAATAATGGGCTCTCCTGTTATGATTGCATTGATCCAATTGCTTCTCCAACCAACAATTCGACCTATTTTTTAACAGCTACTTCAGAAGATAATTGTTCAATCACAGATTCAATATTTATTCAAATACTTAAAGTAAGAGATGTATTTGTACCCTCTGCCTTTAGCCCAAATCAAGATGGCATTAATGACCGACTAATGGTGTACGCAGGACCAGAAGCTAATAATATTGCTTACTTGAGAATATACTCTCGCTGGGGAGAACAACTCTTTGAACAACGGCGAATGGCTCCCAATGATCCCGATGCTGGTTGGGATGGAACTTATGCTGGACGTTTGTTAGATCAAGGAGTATATGTTTGGGTGGCAGAAATTGATTTTATAGATGGGGAGCGGATTGTTTATTCAGGGGATGTGGCGCTGGTTCGGTAATTCATTCTTAAATTGACATTAGGGTTTCCTTCTAAGCTTGGACACTTTTAGCTTTTGCGATAGTCGAATTTAGATTCGACGGCATTGATGCTCCGTGCTTTATTACTGTCGAATCTAAATTCGACCATCACACAACTGTCCAAGCTTAGAAGGATGCCTTGACATTATTTATAAAAATATGGCTGTCAACGCTTTGTGAGTTTTGATAAATAAACTTTTTACTTGATCTTGAACTTTCTCTTATGTTTATACCGAATATTGAAAAACATCCCAAACAAGATAAGTACAATACCTAAAAAACTCAATAAAGCATAGCTTTCTCCATACCAAATCAAGCCAATTAGCAGGGCATAAACGACCTCTAAATATTTCATCGGTGCAATAATATTTACTTCCTCTGCCTGAAATGCTTTCGTCATGAAAACTTG
>CALJIY010000429.1 GCA_937973945.1 uncultured Saprospiraceae bacterium
GCCAATATTATGTTTGTTTCTGTAAAAGAACGCACCAATTTAATCGGTGTCAAAAAAGCATTAGGTGCTAAACGCTATGTCATCTTATTAGAATTCCTAATAGAGTCTATCATCCTATGTGTCATAGGTGGTATCATTGGCATGTTGTTGATACTAGCAGTCCTTAAGTTGCTCACTTATTATCTTGAATTTAACTTATACATCGATATGGGAAATGTTTTTCTCGGCCTAACTGTTTCTATCTTTGTCGGGGTCTTATCAGGAATCATTCCCGCCATGCAGGCAGCTAAAATGAATCCTGTGGATGCTATACGGGCGTAATTTTAATGGTAAATGGTGAATGGTGAATGGTAAATGATGAATGATGAATGATGAATGATGAATGATGAATTTTGAATAAGTATTCATAAAATCAAAAACATCCTACAAGGTCAAAATCATGTAAAGCATCATACAAATCCAATAATCCTGTAATCCTGTAATCCTAGTCAATCCTGTAATCCTAATCAATCCTAGTCGTCAATCCATAGTCAAATGCAAGAATTAGTCTCCATAGGGTACACCAAAAAAGCGCATGGTGTAAAAGGCGCAATCAGAGTCAGCATTAAAGATCAATACTTAGCTACTTTTGAGGAAATTGATGTCTTATTTCTTGCACTGAAAGGGAGAAATATTCCGTTCTTCATAGAAAGTAAAGTCTTTGAAACGCCCTACCGAGTCACTTTTGAAGACCACACTACCCGTGAAGCAATCGAACCCTTAACAGGTAAAGAAATCTTAGTCCAAAAAGATAAACTCATCTTGGAAGAAACACCAGATGATTTGATCTATGGCGCTTATATTGGGTATCTAATTGTAGATAACACGGAAGGAGAAATTGGAACGATTCGCGACATTCAAGAATTCCCGCAACAAGAAATGGCGTTTGTCCTATATCAAAACAAAGAAATTCTCTTACCATTAAATGAATATTTAATTGAGTCTATAGAAGAGGATTCCAAAACCATTCTTGTCAATTTACCAGAAGGGTTGTTAGATTTATAGTAGTCGTACATCTCCGCTTAAGCCATCCAAATAAAATGAATTATATCGGAAAAATTAGATCTAAAATTGGGAAGGAAAAATTTATTCATCCAGCAGCAAGAATCATAATAGAAAATAAAAACGGACAGATTTTATTTATAAGAAAGCGCGCAAGTGGAAAACTTGGGATTCCGGCAGGAGGAATGGATGAAGAGGAAACCATAGAAGCCTGTATAAAAAGAGAAGTAAAAGAAGAAACAGGATTAACGATCAACTCACTAGAAGTAATTGGGATTAGTAGCAATCCTAAAACAGAAACAGTCAACTACCCAAATGGAGATGTTATCCAATATTTTACCGTAGAATTTTATACCAATGACTGGAACGGCGAAATAAAAATCAATGATAAAGAAGAAATAAAATCCGCCAACTTTGAGCCTAGAGAGAAATATTTAGAATTGCCAGAAATTGAAAAATCAGCTTTTGACTCTTTAGCATATTTTAAAAGAAGAAATAAAATCCGCGTAAAATAAAAGCTATCCTAGCTACCTACCAAACGAAAAAATAGTTTACCTTAGTTTTTATATAACTAAAAAACTGTCTAAGTCCAATACTAAAATCAACCCGCGCTTACAACCAACTTTTATTCCTAAACAACTAATTATCAGTTTATTGTAACCAATCCATGTAAATTCTCAATGAGAAATGATGAATGAGAAATCCACTATGTACATCCTGTTGGTTATTCATCATTTTGCATTCATCATTAAGAACTTACCAATCAATTAAAGCTAATGAAGAACCAATACTACCCTATCCTATTCGCACTGTTTCTATTATTATCCGCTTGCAATACGCCATCACAAAACCCCATTACCACAGCTAAGGCAGGCGTACAAAAAACACCAGCCTATGCCATCGTCATACATGGAGGTGCAGGCACCATCACCAAGGCCAATATGACCGATGAAAAAGAAAAAGCCTATCGGGATAAATTAAACGAAGCCTTGGAAGTAGGAGAAACCATCTTAAAAAATGGAGGCACTTCCGCAGATGCCGTGACACAAACGATTATGGTGATGGAAAATTCGCCCTTGTTCAATTCTGGTAAAGGGGCCGTATTTACCAATGCTGGAATCAATGAATTAGATGCCTCTTTTATGGATGGTAAAACGCAGAATGCTGGAGCAGTAGGAGGTGTAACGAATGTAAAAAATCCAATACTAGCAGCAAGGGCCGTATTAGAAAAATCAGAGCATGTTTTATTAACAGGTAAAGGTGCAGAGCAGTTTGCCAAAGAGATGGGAATTGAGCAAGTAGACAATAGTTACTTTCGCACGGAACGCAGATGGGATAGTCTACAAAAAGCAAAGGCCGCAGAAGCTAAAACTGGCGATGTCTCTTACGATAATCCAGATTATAAATTTGGAACGGTGGGCTGTGTTGCTTTGGATAATAGTGGCAACATTGTCGCAGGTACTTCTACGGGTGGGATGACCAATAAAAGATACAATAGAATCGGTGACTCCCCTATTATTGGCGCAGGTACTTATGCCAATAATGCAACCTGTGGCGTATCTAGTACTGGACATGGAGAATACTTTATCCGATACGCAGTAGCCTATGATATTGCTGCTAGAATGGCTTATTTAAAAGAGGATGTAGGCACTGCTGCTGGCACGGTCATCAATAAAACCTTAGTGGATGCAGGCGGTACTGGCGGCGTGATTGCCCTAGATAAATTAGGAAATGTAGCGATGCCTTTTAATACGGCTGGTATGTATAGAGGCTATGCTAAACCTGGAGAGCGAGTGGTGAAGATTTATAAATGAGAACAGAGAGTAGAGAAGCGAGAGCAAAGAGAGATTTCGTTTAAAAAACAACGAAATTCAGTCATTTTTTAAACGAAATCTGTCTCTATTCTCTGCTCTCGCTTCTCTGTTCTAAATTAATCTAATATCATAAACGGCATTCGAGCCTGTGGGCCTTTCATTTTAGACACATCTCTTAGTTCTTTATAGTACGGATACATATCGCCTAATTCTTCTTTTATGATCGCCGCCTTTACGGATTCTTTAGGTTGAATGTATTTTTCAATTAACTGTTGCATAGGATCTTTGATCTTC
>CALJIY010000430.1 GCA_937973945.1 uncultured Saprospiraceae bacterium
TCCTCCTCCTCTCTTCCCTCAACTTCCTCCATTTAATCACTCCCTATTTTTAAAAATCCTCCCATTTTTATTTCTTAGATTTTAAAATCCCTTTCTGATAATAACTTGTAATCAGCTAAGCCTTCCTTAAACGCTCCTTAGTATTGATTATCTGTTTTTAAAACATTTTAGCGCATGAAAATGACAATAAAGGTATGCACCTGCATCCTACTAGGATTCCTTTGTATAGTTAGTAACCAACTTTCAGCAGATAATGTAGTTCCAAAGTACCCTATTTTCCATATCGATCATTCCAATGTGGGGCATGAAGATTTCGTTGATAACGCAGTTTTTATGACTTTAAATAAAGAGGTGCTTCAAGCTATACGAAAAAGTCAATTGGAGGAATTAAACGTTGTCATTCCCTTTGAAAATGGTCAACGCTTGACCCTTGCGCTAAAAAAAGAATCTTTTCTTGCCGAAGATTTTAAAATTCAAATCCAACATAATAATGCTATTTCAACGCTACCCTATACACCTGCGCTCTTCTATGGTGGCAAAGTGAAAGGAGTGGCTAATACCCTAGTCGCACTCAATTTTTTCGAGAATGAAATCTCTGGTGTATTCTCGCTAAACGGCGATAACTACAATATTGGTCGATATGAAAGAGGGGGCGAAGATTCCTTTGTTTTATATAAAGAAAAGAATTTAGACATTCCTAATCCTTTTGAATGTTCTACAGAAGATCCAGAATCTATACAAATAAATACAACTAGCTCTTCTCGTTCTAGCAATAATAACAAAGTTAGATTGTATGTGGAATGCGATCACTTTCTGTACCAGAATATGGATAATAATTCCCAGCGAGTAGCAGATTTTGCAGCGGGTTTATTGAATATTGTCGCTACGATTTACCGAAATGAATCTATCGAATTGGAAATCTCTGAAATTAAGATTTGGTCTACCCCTGACCCTTATCCAACCACCACTGCAAAGACAGCTAGAAATGCTTTTGGTAGTCGCTTGAATGGAAATTTCAATGGCGACATTGCACACTTAATTTCTAATTATAAAAAGAATGGAACACCCCCGAATGGTGGTTCTGCAAATATTGATGTGTTGTGTAATAAACCAAAAGCCGTTAGCTATACGAATATCACTACCTCTTATTTAGATTTTCCAACCTTTTCTTGGACGGCTTATGCGATCACGCATGAAGTGGGCCACAACCTTGGTTCCGCGCATACGCATAGCTGCCTCTGGCCTACTGGCCCTATTGATAATTGCTGGTGTCCAGAAGGAACTTGTGAGCAAGGACCAGAGCCAAGGGCATCAGGTACCTTAATGAGTTACTGCCACCTTGATCCTAATTGGACGAATGAATGTGAGCTATCCAGTACCAACCCAGGTATCGACTTTGCTGCTGGATTTGGTGCCCAACCTGGTGATTTAATTAGAAGTAGAATCAATAGTTCTACTTGTTTAACACAAAGTACTGGAACTACGGAAAACCCTTCTAACCCAACTGCTCCTGGCAATACAGAAGAGACACCTGAGTTTACGGCAGAGGTAAATGTAAACGATGAAACTTGTCAAGGCAAAAATGATGGGATTATTACTTTAACTTTAAAAAATGGCGTTGCTCCTTATAGCTTTAAATGGAGCAATGGCGGAAATACCTCAAGAGTATATAATGTTGGCGCTGGTACGTATTCTGTTACGGTGACAGATGCGATTGGGCAAACAGCATCTGGAAGTGTGGAAGTTCAACCAGGGGTAGTTCTAGAAGTCAATGCTGGTTTTGATCAAACAATTAGCTGTCAAAATCAAAGTGTTACCTTAGACGGTAGACGCTCTATTAGTGGTGCAGAATATGTAAATATTTGGTCCAAGATAGGCGGTACCATAAACGGAGCTGCCAATAATAGCACCCTAGTCGTATCTGAACCAGGTACTTATGTCTATATGGTACAAAATCAAAATACTGGTTGTTATGCTGCAGACACGGTCATTGTAAGTGGCGATACCAACGCTTCTTCGCTAGAACTTTCTGGTGGTACCATCACCTGTAACATCCCGACTGTACGTTTGGCTGCAAGTACGAATGCTATAAACCCGACCTATGCATGGACAGGTCCAGGCGTGTTTTCCTCCACTGCAAGTAATCCGCAAATTAGTACCGCAGGTGTTTATACCTTAAAGCTAACAAATGAGTATGGATGTGTTACAACAAAGTCTATTGCTATTGATGCTCAAACAAACATTCCAAGCATATCTGCTCTAGGAGGCGTGCTTGATTGTCAAACAACATCTATTCAATTAACAGCAACATCCAATCAAATAGTTAGTTACCAATGGACTGGGCCAAATGGGTTTTCTTCTACGGATCAAAATCCAATAACCTCTGTTCCGGGGCAATACAATTTAGTTGTTACCTCCGCTAGTGCTTGTACCAATACCAGTACCGCACAGGTCGGAGAATCCAAAGCAGCGCCAAACTTTACCATTGAAGCAGCTTCTCTTTCTTGCTCACAAGGTAGTGTGCAATTACAGGTGTTAACCAACGAAACATTTACTAGTTATAATTGGACCGGACCGAATGGTTTTTCTTCTACTAGTAAAAATCCAAGTATTTCTACAGAAGGTCAATATACTTTAAGCGTAACAAATTCCAATGGTTGTAAAACTACTGCCTCAACAATAGTTACTGGTAGCACCGATCTATCTGCGATTACGGCGACAGGTGGTATTATTTCCTGTCTACAAGACCAAGTTCAATTAAAGGTAGCGACCTCCTTATCCGACTTAAGCTATAGTTGGTCTGGGCCTAATGGATTCGCCACCACACAAAAAGAACCGATCGTGAGCGCGTCAGGTATTTATACTTTGTTGATACAATCACCGTCAGGATGTAGGACAACAAAGCTAGTCGTAGTAGAGGAAGGAACACTAACCCCTAATATCAATATCCAAGGAGGAATTATTACTTGTATTCAGCCAAGTGTAGACTTGAAAATATCGACCAATGATGAAGCGGCCACTTACAATTGGACCGGACCGAATGGATTTACCAGTAATCAAAAGGAAGTAAATGTAGATCAAACAGGCGCATATTATATCACCGTAACGAATAGTAATGGTTGTGCTTCTACTGTTTCTCATCAAGTATTATCCTATATGGATAGACCTTCTTTTGAGATTCTTGCAGCACCTTCTACTTGTGCGGCCCAAACAACTTTATCTATAGATCAAGCAAATGGCATTGAGAACTACCATTGGAAGGGACCTAATAACTTTAGTTCACATGAACCAAATCCAACTGTGCAGGTGGCAGGCGCCTATATCTTAGAAGCGAGCGGCTTTAATGGATGTGTTACGACTAAAGCAATCAACGTTACCTTACCTACACAAGGAGGTAATTTATCTATAATCGGAGACAATCTCTCTTGCGCAAAACCTTCAACGATTTTAACAGCTAATGCTTCAGAGCGCATTACCGCATACAATTGGAAAGGGCCGAATGGCTTCGACTCCAATGTAGCCCAGCCTCTTATTAGTGAACCAGGCACTTATTCTTTAAATGCCACTACGGAAGGAGGCTGCAGCATTAATAAAGCCATTGTTATCAGCGCAAGTACGGATATACCTAGTCTTACGCTTGCTGCGGATCCTTTGAATTGCTCCACAGGCAATACCACCTTAAGAGCAAATACGGCTTCTTTTATCAGCACCTATGCTTGGACAGGGCCGAATGGGTTTGAGTCAACAGAAAGAGCACCAAAAGTAAGCGATGCAGGCGTATATACTTTGGTCGCTTATGGTGGTAATGGCTGTTCTACGACGAATACCATTGAGGTAAGTGCAGGCTTCTCGGCTACGACTATTGACCTGTATGTGGTGGATATAAATTGTGATCAAAGTGGACAATTGATCTCTCAAATTAATGGTCCTTATACAAATTTAAAATGGACCGGGCCTAATAATTTTATATCAACAAACCAAAATATTATTGTTTCAACCAGTGGTACCTACCAATTGGAAGTTATCGGAGAAAACGGATGTTCTATCAAAAAGACGGCAGAAGTAAAAGCAAACGGAATTGAAATAGAAAATATTTCTACGCAACAAGATAACTGTGGTGCGCAAGAAGGAAGCATTACGATCTCTTTAAAAAATCCAAATGATAACTATCAGGTGATATGGAATACTGGACAGACAGGGCTTTCCATTGACAATTTATCCGCGGGTACTTATTCTGCTACTATTAGAAACTCAGCAGGCTGTGTAATGACTGTTACGGAGACGATTCGATCCAATGCTTCTATTGCTTTAAATAGTTTGGAAGTCCAAGAAATTAGTTGTGATGGGAAAGCGGATGGAGCAATTAAGGTCACGGTGATTGGCGGCGTAGCTCCTTATCAATTGCTTTGGTCTAACGGTGTGATAGGTTCTGTAAATTCAGGTTTGGATAGAGGTTTACATTCTTTAGAAGTTGTCGATGCGACCAACTGTGTAAGAACTTTCTATTTTACCTTAAGTAATCCAGAAATGGAAGTAACCACAGCCGTTATAGAGGACCGAGCAGAGATCGTGGTATCTGGCGGACAACCTGCTTATACTTTTGCATGGAATAATGGTAGGAATAGTGCCTATGAGACTAACCTAGCTCAAGGAAGCTATACTGTGACTGTTACCGATAATAATGGCTGTCAAGTACTTGAACATGTTACCATACAACCAAAGGCCGAGGCAGATGCGCCTTTATTATTGAGCCCGAATCCAGCAGACAATTACTTCAACATTTATTATGAATTAGAGGAGGCGCAGTATGTCTTTATTTCTATATTTAATGCACAAGGTCACTACCTATATAGAATGACTAAATTCACAGATACCGTTCAAGAAACAGTATCTACTTCTAGCTGGGAAAATGGTACTTATTATGTTCAAATTCTCCTCAAGTCTAAAAAGATTAGTGAAGAATTAAAGGTTATTCATAACTAAGAAGTATACTCCCTTTAAGCCGATAAAAAATTGTCTTTCGACAACGCTAATTTGTTTTGAACGATTGAACCTTCATTGGTTCAGTCGTTTTTTTTTACGATGGTACTTAAGTGATAAGAACGAAATTCTAATAGCTATAAAAATGATTTTAAGAAATTTAAAAATGCTATTGGAGGAAGGGAAATTTGTGGAGGTGAATGCGGGGAAGAGAGGAGTTGGACAGATACTTATAATAAGACAATTACTGTGCCAATGTGTGCAGTTTTAACCTCAATCTCAACTTCAACTTCAATCTCACAGATCGTCGAGATTTGTAACCTCGATGCCATAAGATTATCATACTACATCAAGGTTAAAAACCTCGTCGATTCTAGGGTAAACGTAATGACTTGAAGTCTACCTATATCCATCAAATGAATAATTTTGTCCTATTTTCCATCCAATCTACAGATAAATCTCTCCTTAACACATTTTAACAAATCAACATTTAACAATACTAAACAATTACTAACCAGTATAAAACACATATACTTTTAACACAAGTTAAAAAGTATAACAAGTTGATAGATAACTTTTAGTCTTCCCTGAGCGTCTTAAAGGGGAATCATAGCATGAAGGAAAAGATACTTCAACTAGGATTTGGTTAAGATCACTCATGAAGTGATTATGAATACAGGTTAAAGGACTTTTGAAGCGGTGGCGATTACCTCCTGCCACCACTCTTGATAGAAACTAGCTGCTTATATTATTAAGCAGCGATCAAAATATAACGGGTGTTCTCATAGTGTGTGGGCTGCTCCGGCGTCGGTTTCGACTCGGAGCAGTTTCTTTTTAGGTCTATCTCTTCGGAGCTATCCGCTCCTTGACATTCTTCGCTTTTCTTATCTTCCTTCCAACAATTTATTGTAATTTAATGTTATCTTTTTTACTTACAAGAGGGATAAAAACTATTCCTTTTATCAAAGTTGTTTAAAAATGCATCAATTCATTCTTAAACTACATCCTCATGTGAATTATAATTATCTTTGTAATTCCTAATACGTGACTAAACCAAATTACAAATCAGCATATGAAGTTGTTTAATTATATCCTGAGTATTACCGCTTTTTTTATGCTCTTTTCTTGTGCTAATCCACCAGATTATCCATTAGAACCTGTCATTGCTTATAAAAGCATTTCCACTAATACCATTAACCAAAGTGCGATCAGAGCTGATTCGGCACTGATCACTATCTCGTTTACAGATGGAGATGGTGACTTAGGTCGGGAAGGAATGGATAGTGTTGATATTTTCATTGTCGATAATAGGATAGATTTTTTACAGCCTGGCTTTGTCATTCCTTTTATTGGGCAACAAGGAGTTGGAAAAGGTATCTCTGGAGAAATCTCTTTTGTGGCACCTCCCAATTGTTGTATCTACGAAAATGGATTGCCACCTTGTCAAGCTTCTACGGAGTTTCCAATTGATACGGTGACCTATGATATTTATATTATGGATCGAGCAGGCAATGAAAGTAATCGAGTCACTACGGAGCCTATTTATATACGGTGTAATTAGTATGGAGAACAGAGAATAGAGAGCAGAGAACAGAGACTTGTATCGTTTACAAACAATAGAATTTGGTCATTTTTTAAACGAAATTCGTCTCTGTTCTCTGCTCTCGCTTCTCTATTCTTTAAAAACCAACTAAGATTATTATAACAAATGAAATACCCATTGTTCCTACTATTATTCTTGCTAGCCCTCCCCTCCTTTGCACATACCGACCCTGGCACTATTCAAGAGGAATACCAAATCAATATTAACCGAGCACAAGGTAAAATCAAGATCGATGGTCTTATAGACGAGCCAAGCTGGCAAGCAGCAGCAGTCGCAACCAACTTTTGGATTAATTTCCCCAGCGATGGGCAACAGTCAGAATTACAAACAGAAGTGAAGGTGACCTATGATGATAACTTCCTGTACATTGCCGCAAAGTGTTTTGATAATAATGGGGCCATTGTACAATCGCTAAAGCGAGATGCCGGTTTTTGGAGTGGAGATGGCTTTGCTTTGGTACTAGATCCTGTCAATCAAAAAACCAATGGCTTTGCTTTTGGGGTGAGTCCATACGGCGTACAAATGGAGGCAACCGTTACTGGAAATACAGGGGCGAGAGGCACTAGAGGAAGTGGCATTAGTGACGATTGGGATCATAAATGGTATGCTAAAACGACCCGATCTAGCGATCATTGGATAGCAGAAATTGCGATACCGTTTAAGACGCTACGATATGATGAAACAAAAAAAATATGGGGGGTTAATTTTATTAGAAGTGAAATGAGTGATAATAGTTACCATGTTTGGTCGCCCATTCCTGTCCAATTTAGAAGCTTAGACCTTAATTATACAGGAGCATTAATTTGGGACAAAGCCCCCAAAAAAGCGAAAGGAAACATTACCGCAATTCCCTATATTTCGGGTAGTCATGTCAAAGACTTTGAAGAAACGCCAACTACTACTGATAATGGTTTTAATGTGGGCTTAGATGCAAAAGTAGCCGTTACCTCTTCCCTAAATTTAGATGTCACCATTAATCCAGATTTTTCCCAAGTAGAAGTGGATGAACAAGTAACGAATCTTACCCGCTTTAATATTCGTTTGCCTGAACAACGATTATTCTTTTTAGAAAATAGAGATGTTTTTGAAAATTTTGGTAATACCCCTGCGAGACCCTTTTTCTCCAGGAGAATTGGTTTGGATGCAGATGGTAATTCTATTCCGATCTTGTATGGGCTTCGTCTTACTGGGAATGCCACTAAAAACCTAAGGGTTGGTTTGTTAAATATGCAGACAAGATCCACGGATGATTTTTTAGCCCAAAACTATTCCACCGCCACTTTCCATCAAAATGTTTTTGGTCGATCTACTGTAAAAGGTTATTTTATAAATAGACAGGCGATGCAGGATGGGGATTTTCAAGGCGATGACTATGGAAGAAACGCTGGCTTAGAATTTAATTATCAATCCAATAATAACAAATGGTTAGCTTGGACTGGGTATAGTCATTCTTTTAAGCCAGACTTCACCGATGAAAATTATTACTACAAATTAGGTGTGAGAAGGCAAGGTAGAAATTTCACAGGAACAATTAATTGGTATCAAATCAGAGAAAACTACTTTTTAGATGTAGGTTTTTTAGATCGAATTAGTCATTACGATGCCGTTAGAGATACTTCTATTCGAGTAGGATTCGGCTCTTTTTTTACCGATCTGAACTATACCCTCTACTCTTCTAAAGAACGAAAAGACCTGACCTCTCAAACCTTTAGTGCTACCTTTAATAGATTGATTAAAAATGAAAATCTAGATGCACTTAGTCAATCTATTCGATTCAGGTATCGGCTTAATTTTAGAGGAAGAAAATCCCTAAGTTTTGAGCTTAGAAATGAGGAAAACACACTGCTCTTCCCATTTACTTTTACCTCAGATGATGCAGATGAACCCCTTCCTGCACAAACCTACAATACCAATGCGTTTCGTATGCAATATCGGTCGGATGGAAGAAGAGCATTTGGCTATGAAATCACCACTAATTTAGGTGGCTTTTATAGTGGTACTCGAACAGGTTTAGAAGTCGAACTGTCTTATAGAGCCCAACCTTGGGGAACTTTTTCAACCGCATTTGCTTATAACAATTTACAATTTGGCGATCCTTATGGAGAACGAGTACTCTATTCTATTAGTCCGAAAATAGAAATCAGTTTCTCCAATAATCTTTTCTGGACTACCTTCTTACAATATAATACCCAAGCAGAAAATTTCAATGTCAATAGTAGAATACAGTGGCGATTTGCTCCCATGTCTGATATTTTTCTAGTCTACACAGATAACTATCTAGTAGAAACAGATGATACGGTTGATAATTTTAGGATTAGTGAATTTGGTCCTAAAAATAGAGCGATTGTTTTTAAGGTGAATTATTGGCTTTCCCTATAATATATGCTTGCACCAGATAATTTTCTTTATTTCATTAGCCTTTTCTTTATTTCTATTTTTAGTGGGACCTACTTATTCTTTGCCCATTATAGAAATAGATTATTGATATTAAATGTGTTAATGTTATTTGGCTGTGCGATAAGAGTTTGTACAGAGTATTACCTACCAAAAATAGATAGTTTTGAGAGCGCTACTAATCTAGCTATTTTCCATTCGATTGTTACATCTACCATTAGCTTCCTGTTATGGTACTGTGCTTGGTTTTATATTCGTCCATTTAAACAACACCCTAAAGAAAAGTCTATTAACCAAGTGTTTGTTTGGATCTTCCTAGTCCTGCCCTTTTGTGTTGGAGTGATTCAGGCTTTACAAAGAAGTATGCATTATTTTCATACGGAAAAAATAGATGGCTATTGGCAGTTTCAAATAAATACGGCATCATGGTTAGCTCAATTTTCTGTGAACTACTTACAGTTCATGACATTACTAACCGTTTTAGTATTGGTAAGTAGCTTATGGAAAAGGAAAAATGATCGACTACGGAAATTATTATTATTGATTTCCTATATCCTTTTCCCTTTTTTTTACTTCACTTATCTTCATATACCTGGTGTTTGGAACATTCCAAATGTGGGTGGCATTTTTTTAGCACATACCCTAATTATCAGTTGGTATGTTTCAGACTATCGACTTTTCCATAATAATTATGATCAAACAACTAATGATGTGCTGAATTCTATATCTGAGTTGGTCATTTCTACCGATCTAGACTTGCGGATTACTAATACCAATAATAATGCTGCTCATCTAGTAGTTGGTAAAGAACGTAAGCTAATTGATTTCTTGGCAAACGCCAGTAAACTACCAAAAAGCACAATCAAAAGTTCTCTAAACGCCTTAATTACCAAAGAACAAAAGGAACTAGAATTAGAATTTAAGAACGATACAGAATCGCCATACATCACCGTATTAAAAGTAGCTCCTTTTTTTAAAGGCGGGCAACACTTAGGCTATACTTTTTTACTAAGTGATTTAACAGATATAAGAGCAAAAGAACAAGAACTGACCTTACTCAACACCACGAAAGATCAGTTATTTGCAATTATTAGTCACGATCTAAGAAAGCCCGCATTAGCTTTCCGAGGCATCTCTAAAAAGTTGAATTTCCTTATTCAACAAAAACAATTTGACACCCTTGAAAAATTTGGCCATTCCTTAGAGCAGTCCGCTTTTTCCATTAATAAATTATTAGATAATCTATTAAATTGGGCCTTACGCCAAAATAATGTACTTCCTTATCAACCAATGCTCATTGATGTGAAAGAAGCAATGAAAGAATTGTATGATACCTTTTCCATCATTGCTAATAAAAAGGGCGTTGCCCTTATATTAAATATTGAGCATAATTGCAGTGTTTACGGCGACCCCAATGCTTTCCGTATTATTTTTAGAAACCTAATTGATAATGCTATAAAATATACACCAAAAGGAGGGACCGTAGAATTAAATACTCAGCAGGTAGAAGAAGGCGTAATGATAAGCGTGGCAGATACAGGTATCGGCATCCCAAAAGAAAAATTAGAGCAATTATTTAATTTCGAACAAAATAAAAGTACACAAGGCACAGACGGAGAATCAGGTTCTGGCTTAGGTCTAACACTTGTCCGAGATTTAGTAGAATTGAATAATGGGAGCATTCAGGTAACTAGTAAGGGCAAGGAGGGGACGATTTTTGAGGTGTTGATGACAGCTAATAATGTAACTCTGATAACTGATGAAAATCACAACGTGAATTAGTGTTAAAAGAAGCAATTACTTTGATTAGGAAGCAAAGCCCACCATTTTTTTAAAAGTATTCAAAAAAATATAAATAATGAACCGACTCCTGATTTATTCTAACTTAATAACATTCGATTCGCCATTCATTAACTAACTATTAACCAATGACTTACACCTAGTTGTTTAATAGATTCGTACCTTTGTGGCTAACA